>JAEHDK010000006.1 GCA_016880465.1 Micromonosporaceae bacterium | reverse complement strand
GGTAACCGAGCACCCGACGGAGAAGCGCGGTGGACTCATCGCCGTCCAGGACATCGACTATCACGCGCCGGGCGCCATCGTGGGCGACCAGACCGGAGAGCCGGTCGCGGCTCGTGACGAGGGCTAGGCACTCCGGGCTGCCCGGCAGGAGTGGACGGACCTGTTCGGCGCTGTGCGCATTGTCCAGCAATACCAGCACCCGCCGGCCGTCGAGCATCGTCCGGTACAGTCCAGCGGCTTCGTCGATGTCGGTTGGCACATGGTCGGCGGCGATGCCGAGTCCGCGCAGCAACGCGGCCATCGCGTCGATCGGGCGCACCGCTGGCACCGACGCGTACCCCCGGAGGTTGATGTACAGCTGGCCGTCGGGGAACCGGTCGCGGACCAGATGCGCCCACCGCGCCGAGAGCGCCGACTTCCCCACACCCGGCATGCCGACCAGCGCCACCACGCCGACGTCGCCGTGCTGTGCTATGGCATCCAGCTGCTCCAGGTCCCCGCGCCGGCCAGTGAAGTCGGATGGCGCGGCAGGGACCTGGCCGGGCCGGGTACGGGCGGTGGCCAGCACGGCCGTGTCCCTGGGAGCGGCGAGGTCAGGGTCATCACGCAGTATCCGTTCGCGCAGGTCACGCAGTTGCCGGCTGGGATCCACCCCCAGTTCTTCGGCGAGCAGGCGTCGGGTCTGTGTGTAGACGTCGAGCGCTTCGACACGGCGATGTCCTCGGTACAGCGCGAGCATGAGCTGCCCCTGGATTCCTTCCCGGTACGGATGGACGGTGGCGACAGCCCGGATCTCGCCGCACACCTCCGCATGCCGGCCGAGCGCGAGCTCGTGCCCGAAGCACCGCTCCAGAGTGCCCAGCCGATGTTCGTCGAGGATTGCGGCCTCGGCGCGGACGACACCAGGCGAGTCCAAGTCCGCAAAGGCCGGCCCACGCCATGCCTGCAACGCGCGGCGCAACATATCGCGCGCGGCCAGATGGTCCACATTGGACAGAAGCTGCTGCGCCGCCTCGGTCAACCGGCGGTACACAGCAGCATCCAGCTCGTCGGGACCGACCTCGAGCTGGTACCCGCCGTTGCGCCGAGCCAGGCGTCCCTCACCGAGGGCTTTGCGGAGGTGGTGCACGTGTACGCGTAGTCCGTCGGTGTTCCGCGGCGAATCTACACCCCAGATCGCGACGTTGAGGGCCTGCGCGGTCACCGGACGGTTGGGGTTGCACAGCAGGATGGCCAGCAGTGTCCGCTGCACTCGCGACCCGATAGAGACGGGGCGTTCATCCCCGTCAGCGACTGAGATACGTCCGAGCACTGCAAACCGCACCGCACCCCCCGCTGCCTTGATGGGGTACCAACGCTACCGCAACGCCACACGGCCACAGCGTCACAGTAGTCGATGTTACCTTAGTCGATCAAGACGCGTGGCCGGCGTCCAGCGCGGAAGATCTCCGTTTGGCGTTCCGGCATCGCGCTGTCGAGGGTGGTCATCAGGATCTGGACACGCTCGACCAGTATCGCGATCTTTCGTGGCTTACAGTAAGGGCAATGCCGGGAAGATAAGCGTTGATGTTGGTCATCCTGGTGTGGGGCGAGGACTTCGATGGTGTAGTCGACAGTGGTTGGTGCCGGCTGGGTGGCATGTTTCTTCGAGGGGTACGGGCTGTGTGATCGGTTGACGACGCGGGGACTGGCCCGGTCGCGGCGGTCGTGCTGGTCCCAGCCGGTCAGGGTCGGTGTCCGCGGCGACGGCGGGCTGGTGCGTGAGGATTGCCGGTCGGTCGGACCTAATGGTCGGCATGCCTTCGCTTGATGACGCGCGGCTGCGGTGGGCGGTGGCGGCAGCGGCGCCGGGTGCGGACATCGTCGAGGTCCGCGGCCTGCGCGACGGCGGCTCGCCCTGGTTGTTGCGGCTGAGCCTGGACGGCCGCGAGCGTGGTGTCGTGCTGCGGGTCGGGCGGGATCCGGCTCCGGCACCGGCCAACCGACCCGATCACACCCTGCTCGACGCCACACCAGACACCCTCGCCCCACTCGGGCCGCTGCCCGACGACGCCCGGCTGCACGGTTCGACCGACTGCCTGCCCCCGTGAGCCACGTCGCGGTGCGCGGTCGTCCTCGCTCGCGAGAGGTCATCAGTGGCGGGACGGGTGGATCTGCCGGCGACCGGATCACACACCGCCGAAAGCAAGGATGGGCTTCAGCGCGCCCCAGGCCCGATCCCGCTCGTAGTCGCTCGACCGGTCGCCCCACGGCACCCGCTTGTCCGTGAAGTACGCGGCGAAGGCGGCGAAGCTCAACCAGGCGCCCCAGGCGAGCGCGACGTCGTTGATCCGGTTCCAGTTGATCTCCTGGTCACCGAAGCCCGGCACCGACATCTCCACCCCCTCCCAGAGGACCGTGGACGCCGCCATGATCGGGAAGGGCACCTGCCACAGGCCGAGGACGGCCCCGGCCGACCAGTGCACGACCGACCACCAGTCGAGCGGCTTCGCGTCGCCCTCCGCCGCCGCCTTGCTGCCCTTCTCGGTGCCGAAGTCGTTCAGCGCCCGGTAGACCGCGAAGGAGACCGCGGCGGCGGTAAAGTAGATCTTGAAAGAACGGAACCACGCCGGGTCGCGCTTGCTGAACCGGGCGGTCGGGATGATGAAGATCAACGCGATGGCGATGAAGCTGCCGGCGAGGAAGAAGCTGAGCGCGTTGCGGGACTTCCAGTGTTCATAGTCGATCTTGAGGTGACCGTACAGCCAGCCCTTGTCCTTGCCGGCTGCGTTCGGCTTGCCTGCGGCCGGCGTCTTCTCCCCCTCCGCCTTCGCCGGCGGCTCCGGCTCCGGCCGCGCGGCCACCGCGGCCCGTGGCGCGCCGGGCTGCCCCTCCTCGGGCTGGTTCTCCACCCTGCGCCCACCCGAGGGATCCACATCGGACTCCCGGGTGCGGGTGCCCGCGGCGCTACCCTCACCGGGGGAGGGTGACCCGGTGGCGTCGGACTGTGCGGCATCGTCGGACCGGTCCGCGACGGGGTCGGGAACCCGTCGGTTCTCGTCGTCGGACTGCGTCCCGGTCGGGTCGGCCATCCGGCACGGGTTCGACCGCGCGTACTGGTACAGGTTCGGACCGTCGACGAGCCCGGCCGGGTCGCAGCTCACCCAGCGCCCCCACCACGGCGCGCAGTAACGCGCTCCGTGATAGGTGAAACCCGTCTCCTCGTCGCGCTCGCGTCCGGTGTAGCGGTACCGCTTCAGGCTCACCTCCGCGGCACTGCGACCGGCCTGGAACGCCGAGACACCGTACGGCGTGAACTCCTCGTACGAGATCAGGCCGGCTGCCCCGTCGAGCTCGAGCATGGTCGAGCCGAGGTTGTCGGTGAACTGGTAACGCGGTGCGCCGGCCGGGGCGTCAAGCGTCTGTCCGAACTCGACGGTCGTGGTCTCGACGATGGCCACCCGGGTCTTCGCCGCCATCACCTGCAGCGTCTCGCGGGCGAAGAGCACCGTCGTGCCGTCGCCCAGGAACTCCCGGTAACGCTCGCTGCCGCGCAGGTACAGCCGCTCGTAGCGGCGGGTGCCGCTCGCCCGCTCGGTCACCTTGCGGACCCGCTCGCCGCCGGCGGCGTAGACGTAGTACGTGGTCTCGGCGGCGCCCTCGCCGGCGACCTGGCGCGACGACGCGCGAAGCTGGCCCTTGAAGTCCCACTCCAGCAACGGCAGATGTGGCAAGGACGTGACGCAGCCGTGCGCGTCGTAGGTGTACGGATCGGTCACCGGTCCGGCACCGTCCGGTTGCGAGGTGGTCCGGGTCAGCCGGTTGCTCACCCGGCCAGGCTCCACCAGGCTGGCCTCCGCGTACTCGTAGCCGAGCGTCCAGCCGCCTCCGGCGATGGCGTGCCGCACCTGCCGCAGGTTGCCCACCCCGTCGTGGTCGTAACGCTCGGCGTAGGTCCGCATCGCCTGCAGGTCGGCAACGGTCGCCCCGGCGAACGGGAAGTCCCGGTAGTTGCCCCCGGCCGGGGTGCGGTCGAACCCGGCCTGCTGCGCGTGCTCCCGGCCGGTCGCTTCGACGAGCCGGCCGGTGGCGTCGTAGGTGAAGGTGCGCACCGGAGTCACCTGGGCGTTCTGGTGGAACACCGGGCGCAGTGCCTCGTCGGCGAGCCGGGTCAGGTTTCCCGTGGGGTCGAAGGTGTGGCGCAGGTCCCGGACCGCGGTGGCGGTGACGAACAGCTGCGCGGCGACCGCGTCACCGACCGAAGGGCGGGTGGTGGCGACGCGCGCCGGCCGGAACGTCCGCGGGTCGTACTCGTAGGTGCTCACCGCGCCGTTGCCGTGGGCGACGCGGGTCTGCTGGCCACGGGCGTTGTACTCGACGGAGTTGACGAAGCTCGTGGCGCTGCCGTCGCCACGCAGGCGCACCGCGACCGAGGTGAGCCGGCCGGCCGCGTCGTAGCCGACCTCGGTGACGCTACCGTCGGGCGAGGTGAACGTGACCACCCGGTTCAGCGCGTCGAACGTGGCGTGGTTGTGCCAGGTCTCCGGCTCCAGCGGCACCGGTGTCGACCAGTCGGGCAGCTCCGTATAGGCGGCCGTGCACTGCCGCGTGTAGTGCAGCGCATTGCCCTTGAAGTCGTAGAGGTCGGTGCGGTCCACGCCAGCACCGTCCGATGTGGAGACCACCCGGGTGCGCAGGTTGCGCGCGGCGTCGTTGGGCTGGCCCTCCCCGTAGGTTGTCCGTTCGAACAGCACATCCCGGTCGAGCGTACGGGGATCCGAGCGCAACACATCGGATCCGCGGACGTGGCGCGTGGTCGGCCGGCGCAGCGCGTCGTAGCCGAAGGTGAAGGCGTGCCCCCGCCCATCCCACCGGCGCACCGGCTGCCCCGCCCCGTCAACCAGCGTGTGGCGCTCGCCCGCCTCCATGTTCGTCTCGTGCAGCCGGTTACCGAGCAGGTCGTAGGTGTGCCGGCTGGCCGTGCGGTCCAACGCGTCGACCACGTCCCGCTGCCGTCCGTCCACATCGAGCACGAAGCGCAGCCGCTCGAACGACTCGGTTACCGGCCCGCCACCGACCTGACGCCGGTTGTGCGTGACCGTGCAGAACGACCGGCCCGACCCGTTGCCGAGGGCGAGCGTGGGAGTGCCCGCGTGCACCGCGGCCTTCGTGGCGGCGTCCTGCTCGGCCGCACCGAGTGCGCCGCCCGCACGCGCCTGATGCCACGTGGGCGCGTACTCGGTGCCGGGCAGCCGGGCGAAGAAGGCGCCAACGTCCGGATCCGTTGCCGGGTCCGCGATCAGGACCGTGTCCCCGCCGTCCCAGGTGTCGGTTCGCCACGGGTCGACGACGACCTTCTCCCAAGTGTGGTCGGGGTGCAGCATGGCCACGATCCGGTCGAGCGGGTCGTAGCACCGGACCGACCCGACTCCGACCGCGTGACCGAACCGGAACGCGGGCGTGTCGTCGAAGAACGGCTCGTGTTGGCGCACCGGCTTGCCCTTGTTGTTTCGGACGACCCAACCGGATCCCACCCATCGCAGGCTGACCGTGGGCCCGCCGTCGACGACAGGTCCGGGCTCGGCCCGCTGCTTGCTCTGGATCTCCTGACCCAGTCCGTCCGCATAGCTGAGCCGGCATTGGATCCTGCTGGTGCCGCCTCCCGGATCCGCGTCGTGAGCCTGGCGGGCCAGCACGCTGACCGCGGCCGGATCGGTGCCGGTTCGCGCGAACGCGTCCGGGTCATAGACGAAGCGCTGGGTGGCCCGTTGCAGCAAGGTCGTCGCGGTGGCGCCCGGGTCGGCCAGATGGGCCAGGACGGTGGCGTCGGGCAGGTCCGCCACGAACCCCTCCAGCGAGTCCCCGAGGCTCTCCTCCGGCTTGCCCATGACCGCCAGCCCGGCGACGCGGCCGAGCGTGTCGTAGGCGACCACTCGTCGGTTGCGGTTGGCGTCCATGACGATGGCCGGCCGCAGCAGCCGGTAGTCGTTGCCGGGGGTGACCAGGTTACCCGCGGCGTCGCGCTCTCCGGCCGTGACCCGGTTGTCGAGCGGGTCCTGGGTCTGCACCGTCAGCAGGTCGTGCCCGTCGTAGGTGACCGTCGTGCGGTGCCCGAACGCGTCGACGTAGCGGCGCGCGGTGAAGAAATGCGCTACCGCCTCGGCCAGCTCCTCGGCCGGGGTGTGGTTCGGGTCGGCCGAGTAGAACACCCGGACCGTCGGCACCCACCAACCGGGATCGCCGTGGGGGTGGGCGTAGCCGCCGCTGCCGGTGAGGTCCGCGTCGAGCTCTGGCGCCGTGCGCTTGCCGGTGGCCACGAAGAGCTGGTTCGCCTGCCCCGGTGTGAGCGCCAGGCGGTAGACCACGTCCGGCAGCGCGAGCGACTCCACCTGGCCCAACGGCAGCGCACCAGTAAGGTCGTTGCGCCGGTAGACCGTACGCTCCCGCCCGATGAGGCGCTGGAACGGATCCGGGCCGACCACCCCGGCCGCGTCGGCATCCTCGTACGGCAGATCGTGCGCGCCGTCGCCCGCGATGGCGAGCAGCCCCATCAGCTCGGCGAAGCCGAACCGGTTGGTCACCTCGGGCACCGCGGCGGACACGACCGCGTTGTGCAGCTCGTAGCGGCGCGTCTCGACCGGCTGCGGGATGCGCCACACGTGCGCCCCGGTGACGGGGTGGCTCACCGTGCGCCGCTCGACGGTGGCGCGCGTACGGCTCTGCTCGTCGCGGTCGGCCGTGGTCAGCCGCGGGTCGGGATCGACGAACCTGCGACCGTAGGTGACACTGGCCGCCAGCAGCACGTTGCCGTAGTCGTCCACGTCCAGGGTAAGGGTGTGAGACGCCCGAGGATCTGCCCGGCTCACCCCTGCCACCTGGTAGAGCCGCCGCTCGTAGAGCAGGTTCAGCGTCTCCCGGGGATGGCGCAGGAACACGCGTGGTTGCAGCGGCCGCACCGTGTAGTTGTGTTCGGTCACCGCATAGGGCTGCGCCTGTGCCGGGCTGCTGTCGCGGGCGTAGACCTCCTGCCGCAGCACCGCGCCCGCCAGCGCACGGCATGCCTCGCGGCTCTGCTCTCCGGTCAACCCCGGCGGCAGTACGGTGTCGGCGAGCAGCATCGCCTCGACCTGTGCGGCATCGAGGTTCGGCTCCCGGTGGTACTCGCTGGCGAGGTGGCGGGAGACCCACTCGCTGCCGAGGTAGGCGCCCGTGTGGAACCAGGTGCGTACCAGTCGCGGTGGCACCCGCGAGACCGGCTCCTCGTCGGGGCCCGGTGCCGGCGCGAGCGTGTCGGTCTCGGTCAGCACGCCGAAGTCCTCGGCGTCGAGCTGGTCCACCCGCCCGAAGCCGCGGAACTCCCGCTCCACACCGTCGAAATGGCCGTGATGGTACGAGAACCTGGAGACGAGCCTGGTCCGTCCGACGTGGTCGGTCGTGATCTGCCGCCGGACGACGTGCACGGGGAACGGCAGGCGGGTCGCCCAGGACCGGCCCACCGCCTTGTCCGCGAGGTAGAACTCGGTCGACGAGGCGTACTCGATCGCCACCTCGGCGCCGAGCCCGTCGCGAACCCCGGTCAGCAGGTGGGGCTTGCGGCCGGCCATAAGGTCCAGGTAGAGCACCGGCCGCCGGGCGTCGTCAGGCTGCGCCGAGGACCAGACCAGGCAGGCGGTTCCCCGGCCGAGCAGGTCCACCACGGACAGGAGCCGGTGGTTGTCACCGGGACCGGGCGTGACCAGCGTTCGCGGCGCGGACCAGCCGTTGCCGGACTCGTTCAGGTAGATGCGGACCCCGTCCGAGCCGAGGTAGACAAGGTCGGTCGTGCCGGAACCGTCGGTGTCCGCCAGCCGCAGGCGGCGCTGGTCGAACCGCTCCGGCCGGTCGAAGCGCGGTGGGTTGCGCATCGTCACCTTGGCGCCGAACCGGCCGTAGCCGAGGTTGGGCCAGTAGCAGACCTCGCCGTTGCGGATGCGCACCACGTCGGACAGCCCGTCACCGGAGAGGTCGGCGAGGTGGATCGATTGGCTCGCGTCGGCGAAGACCACCCGCGGGCCGCGCTCCTCGTCGACCGGAAAGCTCACCCGCTCCGCCGGACCGAAGCCATCGGCACCGAGCGAGGAATACCACGTCAGGCAGGAGTCGCCGGTGACGAACACGTCGGCGAGGCCGTCACCGGTGAGATCGGTGAGGCGCACGTTGGCGTCCGTCCACACCAGGTTCGGCCATTGCCGGAAGGCCCGCCGAGGAGCCCACCGCCGCTTTCCGGCCTGCTCCCCGGGCCCGTAGAAGCCGGGCACCGGCCCGAACTCGACCAGGCTGGGCGGCCCGTCCCCGGTGACGTCCACGAGTTGTGTCGCGCCCGAGCGGGCCGAGCCCGCCGCCACCGGTGCCGGGGCGGGATCCACCTGGTGCACCGGACCCAGCCGGCCGTGGCCGAGGTTGGGCTTGTAGAACCAGGCGCCGCCCTGCTCGGTCAGCACGCCGGCGATGCCCTCGCCGCCCAGGTCCACCCAGCGGTACGCGCCATCGTCCACACCGGACGGCAGGTTCCCGGCGCTGGCGGCGTCGAGCTCGCGTACCTGGTAGCCGTCGTAGTCGGGGTCCTCCAGCGGAGTCGGGCTGTAGTCGCAGTCGAGCGCGGGCAGGGAGCGCTCCAGGTACCGCCCGTCGTCTCTCCGCCGGTACCCCGATGACACGATCCTGCGCAGGAATGCGCCCCACGGCTTCTCGTCGTAGTGCAGGCGCAGCGACCGGGTCAGGTAGCTCGGCGTACCCAACTCGTCGGGGAAGCGGTGGAACACCAGCACGCCCCGGCACAGCCGGTGCGTACGCACCTCGAAGCCGGCCCGGTAGCTGGAGAAGGCGTCGGCCCGGATCGGCCATGCCCCGCCCGCCTGTGGCTGCGCGGTGACGAGCACCTGCCCGTGCGGGTCGGGCGGATCGGCCGCGTAGTGGCCCTCGCCGTAGTCGAAGACCACCTCGAAGAGCCACTCCGCCACGGCCAGGTCGGGCGCGGGCAGATGCGGGCGGCGCAGGCCGTCGACCTCGGCGTCGACGAGCAGCGGTACCCGGTTGCCGTAGCGCACCCGCTTGAGGTAGCGGTTCGCGCCGCGCACGCGGTGCCGCTCGGAGCAGTCGGTGGCGGGTACGTTGGCGCCGTCCTCGGCGGCGTACCCGTAGGCGATGGCGTTGCCCCGGTCGTCGTAGCTGGCGCTGATCAGCCAACTGAAGACTCGGCGCGGATCGGCCGGGTCGGCGATCCGCGTGCCGGGGTCGGCACCGTAGACCGTCAGCACGTTCTCCCGCGACAGCGAGCGCCAGTGCACGTCGCCGTCGATCAGTCGGGTCCACCGTTCGATCCGGGCGAACCCACCCTCCACCCGCGGTCGGTAGCGGCGGACGCGGTGCCCGTCGCGCTCATCCTCGT
Organism: Micromonosporaceae bacterium; assembly: GCA_016880465.1. Classification (GTDB taxonomy): domain Bacteria; phylum Actinomycetota; class Actinomycetes; order Mycobacteriales; family Micromonosporaceae; genus EFPC-2. Next base: position 9,815 of record JAEHDK010000006.1, on the reverse strand, counting down.
CGATGGCCCACCCACCGCCGGAGTCCGGGACGAGTGCCGGCACCAACTCCTCACCGCCGGCGAAGAGGAGGACGTCGTCGTCCCGGTAACGCGGCAGGCCCTTGTCGGTGCCCCGGGAGACGGCGGGGACCGCCACCCGCCAGCCGAAGCCGAACGGGCCGTTGCCCGATCCCGAGCTGTAGCCGAGGGCGAGCTGCGGGCCGAAGCCGGCGCGGCCGGCGGGCAGCTCGATCGGTACGCGCATGGTGCCGTGGCCGGTGAACGCGTCGACCGTGAACTTCTCGCCGATGCCACGCACCGCGCCGCCACCGACCGGCAGCGCGATGCTAGGGGCGGCCACCTCGGGCCGGCCGCCGGCCGAACCTGCGCCGGCCGAACCCGCGCCGGCCGAGCCCGCACCGGCAATGGCACCGGCCGTGGCACCGGTTCCGCCGGCGGCGGCCGGGTCGCGGGTGCCCGTACCCGCCGGCCCCGCGAAGGCCATGACGCTTAGACCTCCCGCCGGAAGACTGCCCGCGCTGTCGGCATGATCGTCGAGAGCAACGAGTACGGCTCGACCAGTTCGGCCGCGACCTCCTGCGGGGTCAGGAAGAGCACGTCAACCGGGAACGACACCTCGCTGAGCATGGCCAGCACGTCCCGGCCGCGCAGCCGGCGCGGCAGCTCGCTGTGCCGCACCACCAACAGGTCCACGTCACTGTGCGCGGTTGCGTTCCCCTTCGCGTGCGATCCGAAGAGGTAGACCTCGTCGGGATCGTAGAGCGCCACGATCCGCCCGACCACCCGTTCTATGTCCGCAGTCACGGTGTTACCTCGTAGTTGAGGACGAGGACCAGGTCCTCGATATCGTCCGGCGACAGCGACCGGAAGTCCGCGGCACCGGACTTCCGCAGCTTGAACGTCCACTGTGGACCTGGGCCGGTCGTCGGCGCCCTGCCCAGCGGCGCAGGGGGCGCGAGCGGGTCGGCGACGAAGTGGTGCAGCCCACCGAGCAGCGGGTCTACCTGCATCGTCACGGTCTCGGCCGGAGCACCCGGTCGCGTGATCACCAGTGTGTGGTCGGTCGGATCCGTCAACTTCGCCAGCACATCCACTCCGGTCACCTTCAGGTTCAGGCCGTTTGTGAAGAACGCGAAGCGTTCCGGCGGGGTCGGCACGGTCAGCAGCTGGTCTTGGTCACCGCCCGGGAAGAGGAACGCATGCCAGTTCGCGCTCTCCTCCTGACGGGCACTGATCAGCCGGTACAGTCCGGCGCGGCTCTCGGCCAGGGCAAGGGCGTTGAGCTGTGCCTTGACCGCGGCGGTGGCCGCGGTAGCCAGCGGCACCCCACCGTCGCGTGCGGTGTAGTGCAGGTGCAGGACGACATCGCTGATGGTGCGGTAGTCGAACTGGGGGTAGACCGAGTTGAGCCGCAGGTGCCACGTGCTGATCACGCCCGAACCCTCGAAGGGCAGGTACCGCTCATCGTCCAGGCGTGGCTCGAACAGCCCGCTGTCGTTCTGCGCCCCGCTGGTCACGATCGCCTGGAACCCGCCGGAGTCGTCGACGAAGCGGGAGTCGTCGCCCACCGAGCGCACGTACTGCGGGGAGAGGTCGGTCTTCGTACGGATGTGGTTGTCCAGCAGGGTCACCGTCAGCGACACCCCACCGTACGGGCCGACCACGCAGGGCACCGTCACCCCGACGCTTTTCAGCCGGCGCTGGTAGTGGCCGGGGTTGTCCAAGTCGAAGAGCAGTTCCGGCAGACTCACCGTGCACTCGCCCGTGGTCCGCAGCTTCACCAGCGCGTAGGGATCCACGGCGAGCAACGACACGTGCCGGGTCAGTTCCAGCTCGCGCACGTGCTGGGCCAGGTAGGCCGCCTCCATCCGGTGCAGGTCGTGGCGCAGCCGGTCGGCGGCGAGCAGGCCCTTCTTCAGGCTGTCCCAGTAGCCGAACTGGATGTACGACGAGTCCTGCAACCCGAGCTCGCGGCGGAAGCACCGTTCGGCCCGCTTCGCCACGGTGTAGGCGAGCTGGTACGCCTGGAAGTACGTGGCGCTGGTCTGCGCCACCATCCAGTCGTAGAGCTCGCGGTTGGTGAACTTGTTGTGGAGGTACTCGTCGACCGCGGCCGCGCTGTCGGCGGCGAGGCCCTGGTTCTCCCGGGTCTTCTCGGCGATGTCGCGCCGGATCCGAGTGGCGAGCACCTGCGCGTCGATCTGCTTCAGCTCGGTGTCGGCGTTGTCCCGCTGGAACACCCACTCGTCCATGCGGCGGTGGTACCCGGCGGTGACGGCGGCCATCTGGGCCGCGCTCTGCAGCACCGCCGCGGCGACCTTCGCCACCCGGCCGAACCCCTCGGAGCTCCGGCTGACGTTCTCGCCGCCCAGCTTCGCGGTCAGGTGCGGCGAGCCGCCCGCCCCGGAGCCGCCGAACTGCGCGTCCGGGGCGACCGCCGAGGCACCGGAGGTCGTGTCGAGGGCGATCGCGACGCCCTGCGCCACCATGGCACCGGCGCTGAGCACCATCGCCACGGCCTCCCAGGTGTTCATGAGGTTCTCGGTCAGCCCGCTGTAGTAGTCGTGGCGGCCCTTGACCACCGCCCGGGTCCGGCCCAGCACCTCGATCTGCTGCTCCGCCTCGTCCACGGCGAGCTGCTGGATCGCGCGCATGTGGTCCTGCAGCTTGCGTTCGGCCCCCGACCGCAGCAGGTCCAGGCCGTCGGCGTCGCGCATCTGCAGGCAGCCGAGCAGGTCGGACCCGAGCCCGCGCACGGTCTCCGCCAGCTCGACCGCCTCCCGGACGATGACCCGGAAGCGGTACGGAGGCAGCGCGGCGGTGGCGTCGTTGAGCACGCTGCCCAGGTCGAGGCCGGCCGCGGCGGCCTTGACCAGCAGGCCCGGATCGATCGGCGGCGCGAAGAGCGCGAGCTGGCGCGCCACTCCCTCGATGTTCAGGCAGTGGCGGACCTTGTACAGGCGGTCGGCCACAGTGTCCCAATAGGACAGGAGCTGCTCGTTGAAGGGGATGCAGAAGTAGAGCGGCGGTAGCACGGGCAGCTTGGGTGTGTTCGGGTCGACGGGCTGGTTGACCTGCACCGGCGGCAGCGCGTTCTCGGCGGCGGCCACCGCGTTGGAGAACTTGTCCAGCTCGTTCTCGAGGTCCGCGTACGTCTTGGGGGTCGCGTTGTCAGGCCGGGGAACGATCGCCGGCCGGTCACCGAGCAGCTCCGCCGCGAGCACGTAGAGCTGGGTCGCCTCGTTGACCGACTCCATGGTGTCCTGCCGGAAGAGCTGGTCGCCCCAGGCGATCAGGTTGTCGATGTAACGCATCACGATCGCCCGCTGGTAGGCGACCGGCCGCAGCTCGGCGATGACGTGCGGCTCGAACGGGTGCTCGCGCCATTGGGTCACCTGCTTCTCCGCCGCCGGGTCGCGCTCGTTGATGAGGCGCATCAGGTTCGCCAGCCGCTGCGCCTGGTAGTCGGCGGTGCTCATCAGGTAGAACGGCTTCGTTACCCAGTACCGCTGCGGAACGGGATCCTTGGTCGCGCTGGTGGGGTTGAAGACGTACTCGTACCAGTGCTTGGCCTCCTCGAAGCGCTGGTTGCGGGTGAGCGCGTCGCCGATCGCGAACGGGGCGTGGAAGAACAGCTCCCAGTTGTAGATGGAGTACCCGGCGTCGCGGTCGAAGTCCACGCCCTCGACCGGGTACGGCTTGACGGTGCACGCCGTGGGCTTGTAGTAGCTCTTGAAGTTGAACGCCGGCCCCGGCTGCATGCCCACCGGGTCAAGCTGCAGTTCCCGCCGGAACAGTCGGTCCACCCCGCCGTAGTTCAGCTCGCGCAGGAACAGCGGGACGAACGCGTGGTAGAACGGCGCGAGCTTGTACCGGGCCTGGTAGAACGGGTGGTACCCGTACGCCGGCGCGGTCGTGGTGAAGTAGTTGCCGCTCTGGTAGTAGATCGTCGGAACGGCGAAGTAGGAGTGGCGCCGGTCGGCGTAGAAGAACGGCAGGGTGGAGTCGAACCGCGGCAACTGGTGCGGCACGACGAGCCGGTAGCGGTCCGCCTGGTCGAGCAGCACTTCGCTGGACAGGTCGCCGTAGTAGTCGTACGTCACCGCCAGCGGTGCCACCCGCGGCCGGGCCGGCTCCAGCTCGTACAAGAGAATAGGCGCGACCGCCTGCGACTCGAAGTACCCCCAGGGCGGCATCGCGATGTTCGGCTTGGTCAGGTTGGTACTCAGCGTGCCGATGCCGCGGGTGTCAGGACCCACGTCGGTCAGGTCGGTGCCGTCGATGACGAACGCCTCGACCTCGTTGCCCACCCCACCCAGCACGAACTCGGCGACGTGCCGGTAGTCGGGGCCGTTCATGTGCGGTTCCCTGACGAACAGGTCGAGTCGCAGGTGCGGGCCGACCTGTGACGACTTCAGCGTGACCTGGTGCGGCGCGATGTCGTCGCGCACCACCAGGGTCTGGGGCGCGGTCCTGGCCGGCAGCCATTTGCCACCCTTGAACTCGCTCCAGGCGAGCTGCACCTCCAGGTGCGTCGCGGCGTTCGGTGCCGACGCCCCGGAGGGCTGCATGGGCGGGTTGGACTGCGACTGGTCGGGCTTGCGGTTGACCACCGCCCAGAACAGGTGCAGCCGCCTGTTCCACACCAGCGGCAGCACGTGGTCGCCGACGATGTTCAGGTCGATCTTCGTCCAGGCGGTCCACCGGGAGGACTCGACCCAGGTGCGGTGGTAGTAGACCGGCGGCAGGCCCGGCTTACGCGCCACCACGTGAAGAACTGTCGGGTTGCTGCCCTCGGCATGGTGGTACATGCCGACGACCTCCAACCGGGACACCGCTTCGAGCTTCTCCAGGTAGGTGCGGAAGGCCTCCTCTGCCGTGTCCTTGGTGACCTCGCTCTGCAGGAGCTCGTTCTCCATGTCCTGGTAGAACCCAGACTTGTCCGTACGCAGGCCGGGCTGGATCCAGTTCTCCGGGAAGCAGAAGACCTTGCGGTTGGCCTCCCACACCCGATACCGGCTCATCCATTTCCACTGCAGCCAATCGCGGTCGGCGGCGGCGTCGACCTTCACCCCCGGTTCGAGGTTGAGGATGCACCGCTGCACGAAGAGCTGGACGGCCGCGTTCGCCTGGACGATGCGCGAGGTGGACTGGCAGGCGCCCATCTCCACGTCGATGAGGTAGTGGGCGTAGACGTCGTTGGCGTGGTGCCAGCGCAGCACGCCGTTTGGTGGGTGGGCCAGCAGGTAGCCGACGAGCGCGTCGCGCTGCTGTTCGCGCAGCACGTCCCGTAGCGGGCCGGCGACCGCCGACCAGCGGGCCGGGGTGTACTTCGCCTTCACGGTCTGCTTGATGGCGTTGGCCTGCTCGGCCGTGACCGTGGCACCCAGCCACTGGCCCACGTCCGCGGCGATGCCCATGCGGCGCAGTTCGGTCAGGGCCGGTACGAGCCGGCCGAGAGCGCGCTCGGCCGTGTAGTCGGCCGGGTACGCGAGGCCGAGCAGCCCCAGGTCGGCCTGGTTGGCCGGGTCGCCGGCGAGGATCCGTAGGCTCTCGGCGGGCCAGCGGGTGCGCTGCTGCAGTGCGTCGAGGTAGGCGGCCTTGGTGGCGGTGCCCAGGGCCAGGTCCATCAACGTGGTGAAGGGCGTGCCGTCGGAGGGCAGGGCGGCCTTCACGTCGACTGCGATGGCGAGACGCCGCCACCGCGCGTACCGGCCGCCGGCGGTCGGCGAGGTCGTCTGGGGCAGACTGGTCGGGTCCAACCAGCCGGCCGCGACTCCCTGGGTTCGCAGCCAGACCGCTTCCTCGGTGCCGAGGCCGAACCCGGCCAGCACCGCGGCCGCCTTGTGTAGCGCCGCGTACCCGGTGAAGTAGACGGCGAACCCGGCCTCGTCGGGCTCGACCGGAATGTCTTGACGGGACGGATCACGAGCGACGGTGGGCAGGGCCAGGAACTCGGCGGCCAGGGGGTCCGACGGCTGGCTCGGCGACGTGAGCCAGTTGGTCACCAGATCGGCCACCGTCGCGGTGGGCAACCCGAGTGCCTCGGCGAGCTCCTGGACGACGACCCCGGTGCCCAGGCGCACGTAGTCGCCGCTCGGGTCAGCGGTGTCCGGGTGTTCGGCGGCCAGCTTGCTCAGCTTGTCGCGGACCGACTTCAGCAAGGTGCCGACGGCCACCGGGTCGGCAGCCACACCCGAGGTCACGTCGAAGGTGTGACGCAGCAGGTAGTCCAGGTCGGCGACGGAGAAGCGGGTGTGCCGGACCCGGGCCACCTCGTCGACGAAAAGGGCCAACTGCTCGGGCAGGTCCTGGTCGAACGGGTTGACCGGCTGGTGGAACGGCGTGACCTCGATCTCCCGCTCGACGAGCGCGAGCAGCGAGAGCAGGTCACGCAGCGACAGACCCAGGCCGCGGGAGAGGAGCACGTTGCGGTAGAGCGCGGACAGGTTCGCCAGGGTGAGCGCGCCGTCGGTGAGTGCCTCGATGGCGAGGACCAGTTCGGCGTCGGCGATCTCGAAGGCGGCGGCCAGCGTGGCCCGGTGGTCGGCGAGCTTCGGCGCCGTCGCGATCGCCGCGATCTCGGTGCCGGCGCTGTTGAGTGCGAACGTGTCGTCGACCGGGTTGAGCACGGACAGGTTCTGGAAGAGCTCGTGGTAGAGCGAGTACCCGCGCGCCTGGCCACCCGGAAGGTCGCCGGCGTCGCGCGTGTCGATGCCGGCGAAGAGCGCGACCGCGCCGCTGACCGGCAGGCGCAGCCGCTTCATCGCGCCGGTCACCGCGTACAGCTGCCGGAGCAACGTCGGGTTGAGCCGGTCGAGACCGGCCGGGGTCCCCGCCTGCAGGAGCGCGATCGCGGCGTCGAGGTCGTAGGCGTCCCAACCCAGCCGCCGCCACAGCCGGGCGAACCGGCGCAGGCGGTCGAGTCCCCCTTGGGTCAGCCCGTCCACCGTCATGGTCGCCAGGTCGCACGAGTCCGACGGGTGCCCGGTGAGCGTGATCACTCCGTCGGGGTTCACGAACCGCGTACCCAGCAACTGGGCCAGCTCGCCGTACTGGAGTTCGGCCCGGTTCAGCAGCACCCGCACGTGCGAGAGCACATCCAACCAGCTGCCCGAGTGGGTGATGGTGTGGTCGGTCGGGTCGGGCACCGTGTTCGAGGTCTCGGCCAGTCCCCAGTAATCCCAGGAGCTGTGCGCGGCGACGAGCGGCCCACCGGTGATGATGTCCGCCTCGACCGCGGACAGGCCCAGCCCCTCCACCGCGAGCGCGACCGCGGCCGGGGACCCCGGCGCGACGGGCGGGCCGAGGGTTCGCCGCAGCGCGACCCGGTCTGTGCCGAGGACGCCCAGGTACGTGCGCGCCTCCGCGAGCGGCAGGTCGAACGGCAGCCGCGGCGGGTAGACCGCGCCGGCCAGGGCCACGTAGGCGGCCGGGTTGACGTGTTCGGGGTTGGCGTTGAGCTCCTCGGTGGTGAGGGTCGTCTGCCGGGCCCGGGCCGCCGCGACCGGATCGGCCGGCGGAGCGACCGCGTCCTCCAGCAGCTCGTTGACGAGGTCGAGGTAGGGCATGACGGTGTTGGAGTTGGCGCAGGTGAGCTCGATCTGCGCCAGATCCGGTCGGCGGGCGAAGAGAACGTCGCGGGCCGAGAAGGCCCCGGTGAGCCGGTACCGCAGGAACTGCAGCACGTCCACCAGGTACGCCGCCGGGCTCATGATTGACCGGCAGTGCGTGCAGGCGCACAGGTCCGACGAGCCGAAGAGCGCCTCGAGGTTCGGAAAGTCCGTCAGCGACGGCAGGGGTGGCCCGGGCGGCGAGGGCGGGGGTGGGGATGGAGGTTGCCCTGGCGGCGAGGGTGGTGCCGGTGGTGCGCCGCCCCCGGGGGCGGGCGGCGGCCCGGCCGTAACCCACCACGGACCGGTGGCGATCGCCTTGGGATCGAGGCTCGAGTTCGCGGCGTTGACGCTCATCACCAGCGAGAGAGCCATTCCGTAGGTTTGCTCGGCGACCGCGTAGACCCTGGCGGCCTGGGCCGCACCGACGTCCGGATGATCCGCATAGGCGGCCACGAACCGGGTCTGGCCCATCGCGTAGATCTGCTGCGCCGTGCTGATGCCGTCGGCCAGCAGCGGCTTCACCACCGCGTACCGGTCGGCGAGCTTGAGCAGGCGCTGGCCGGTGAGCAGCGACTCGCGGACGGCTGCCTGATCGGTCGGGGCATAGCCACCCAGCGACTCCGGGTTGTCCTTGAGGTAACGATCCACGTTGGTCTTCGCGAGGCTGAAGCGCGGGTTCCCGTCGAGGAACGCGGTGACGGCCGACTGCGCCGCGAGTGGGCTGGCCTCGTCGGCGGCGAGGCGGGCCGAGAAGGCGGCCGTCGGGTGTGCCCGCTCGAAGCGCCGCTCGAGCAGGAACGCGTATGCCTCGACGGCCTGCTCGGGGTCCTGGGCGGTGAAGTTGGCCGGGGTGCCCAGCGCCGGGCCTTCTCGCGATCCGGTGATCATCTCCTTCCAGTCGGCAGCGGTCAGCCGGGCCAGGTCCCGGGTTCCCTTGATCCGTCCGGACCGGCGCTGCTCCAGCAGCGCCGTCACCAGCGGCAGGTGACCCCTGGTTGCCCGGCCGACCATGGTGGCGAAGCGCAGGGTGGCGACGTCCTGCCGGGTGAAGTCGGGGTTGGTGGCCAGGTCGCGCCAGAACCTCTTCGCCGGACGGTCCGGGGCGGAGTAGAGCGCGGCGAACCGCTGCTGGAGCGGGGCCGGAATTCCCGCCGCCGTCAGCACCGCGGAGAGCGGGGTCTTGCCCATGCCAGCCGGGCTGTCCAGGGCGGCACCCACCGATAGCCGGCTCAACCGGGCCAGATCCGCCTGGGCGCGTTGCCGGTACTCGGCGGAGATCACGCCCGAGGTGATCGCGGCCTCCACCGCATGGGCCCGGACCGCCGGTGAGGCGCCGAGCATCGACCGCAGCAGGCGCCCGGCGTTGCTCTCCAGGTCGGTGCCCTCGGTGGTCGTGGCGAGGGCGACCGTGGGCGAGTCCGCCGGCACCCGCTGGCTCAACAGCGCGTAGAACAGGTCGGCCGGCAGGTCGGTGCGCCGGGCCAGCCGGGCCGCGACGGAGTACCAGGCGATGGCCGCCCGGCTGTGCCCGGTGTCGTCGGCGAGGAACGTGACGTCCTGGAACTGCGCGTCCTCCCGCAGCTCCTCGGGGCGCAGCCGGCCCAGCCGCCGAGCCACCGCCCGCCCCAGGGCGACGTACTCGGGCGGCTGCGCGCGCGCCACCCCGCCCAGCAGGAGCGGGATCTCTACTCGCCGGGGCACGCCGTGGTGGACGGCCGAGCGCAGCAGCACTGCTCCCGCCGCGTCGTGCACCTCGACCTGGAGATCCACCGGCACGCCGGCGGGTGCCTCATAGACGATCTCGTACTGGCCGTCCGTACTGGTCACCGTGCGACCGATCGGCCGGGCCTCGCGCAGCTCGCGCCGGAACGCGACGACCGTCGCGCCGGGTGACGGCAGCCCGTCCACGCCGGTGACGGTGCCCCAGACCGCCGAGCTTCGCGGATCGTCTGGCGCGCCCGCGAGGCCGGCATGGGCACGCAGCCGGTCCACGGCTGTCTGCGCCATGGCGACGGTCGTCGCGTCGACCTCGCCGGTGGGCTCCAGACCGACCATGGCCTGCAGTCGCGCCACCGCCGCCCGGGTGGTCGGGCCGAGCCGGCCCTGCGCGCGCTCGTCGTCGGCGATGTCGATGCCGATGGCCGTCAGCGCGTCCTGGATCACCGCGACGTCGCCGGTCGGCCGTGACGCGGCGGTGCG
>JAEHDK010000299.1 GCA_016880465.1 Micromonosporaceae bacterium | reverse complement strand
CGGCGGCCGCACCCCCCGACTCGCCCAGGGGGAGAGAGGTCTCAGGTCCAGGGCAGCCAGGCGAGCACGTCGAGCGTGTCGATGTCGTTCGCCTTGAGCCCGGCGCTTGACAGCGTCCACAGCACGTCGCCGATGACGAGCGAGCGGCGGATCTGCCCGGGCAGCTTCTGGTCGGGCTGGTCCAGCCACGGGTGGCTGATCGTACCCAGCTCCGTGATGCCGTTGGTGCCGACCTTCAGGACCAGGGCCCCGCTGGCCGGTAGCTGTCCACTGTGGACGTTCACCGGTACGACGAGCAGCCCCGTCTGTGGCCAGTAGAGGAACGCGTGCGGGTCGAACTCGGCCTCGGAGTGGCCGTACCGGAGGTGGAACTGGGCGAGCCGCTTCGGGTCGCTCAGGTTGCTGACGTCGAACAGCGACACCTGGGTACCCTGCACGCGACCCTGGTCGGTGGCGGCCTGGCCGATGCCGATCAGCCGGCCGTCGCCGACCGGGTGCAGGTAGGCCGAGTACCCCGGAATCTTCAGCTCGCCAAGTACCTTCGGTGCGGTCGGGTTGTGCAGGTCTACGGTGTACAGCGGATCGGTCTGCCGGAATGTCACCACGTACCCGACCGGGCCGACGAACCGCACGGCGTAGATGCGCTCACCCTTGCCCAGCCCGGTCACCTTGCCGACCACGACGAGCTGCTTGCCCTGCTGACGCAGGGCGTACACAGTGGACTGCTGGCTCCCGGTGGTGGTCGCGACCCGCAGGTGGTCGTCCCACTCGGACAGCGAGTACTGGTTGAGCAGCGAGCCGCCCACCGTGCCGGCCGCGACGTACCTGGGCCGGCCGCCGGCCGCCGTCTCGAACTTGTAGAGGTCGGTCGTCTCGCGCACGGTGGGCCGCTTGGCCGGGCCGTCGACGACGGGTGCGGACCGCCAGCGCTGGTCGTTCGCGATGTAGAGGCTCGGGCCGTTGCTGTAGACGGTGTCGCCGTCGGCAACCACGGTGACCGGGTCGCCGCTGGTCAGCGCCGGGCGGTCCAGGTCGAAGCTCAGCACCGAGACCATCGTGGTGCCGGTGTACGTGGCCGGGCGCGACACCGCGTTGCAGCTGACCCGGCCGCGGGTGGCCGTTCCGCCACTGGTCACCTCGAACCGCGGCAGCCACTCGTCCGGCCCGGCCGCGTCGATGACCGCCCTGTTCGCCGCGAGCCGCTCGGCGTCGGTCGGCTGGCCGGCATAGTCGAACATGAGGCGCGGTCCGGAGCGTACGACGACCCGGGCCGTCGAGCCGACCTGCCGCGCGTCGATGAGCTCACCATCCACTGTGTACGAGCTGGCGACCAGCGGTGCGCCGGCGGAGAGCTCGACGAGCACGAGCCGCGGTCCGAAGATCTGAGCGGGGTCCACCGGGCCCGGCCTGACCCGGTCGGGAACGGCGCCCGTCGAAAGCGGGGCCCGGTACCCGTACCCGCTGCCCGGGATCAGCACCAGCGCCCGATCGCCCTGCAGCAGCAGATCGGTCTGCGCCCACTGGACCGGATCCTGCGGGTCGGTACGCAGGTCGAGCTCGCCGACCAGGCGGCGGCTGCGGGCATCGACGACCCGCAGCAGACCCTGGCTGACCGTGATGATCCGGCGGCCGTCGGTCTTGATGATGTCCGGCTCGTCGACGCCGGCCTCGTGGGTGTTCGTACCCGAGTAGTCCGGGGTGCCGGCCGACCCGGGGTCGCCGGCCGAACCCAGGCCCTTCGCCGAGTCCTCCTGGGCGGGAGCGGGCGCGCCCGCGGCGGGTGCCGCCGCGTCGGGTGCGGCGGCCCGCCCGTCGTTCATCGCTGAGCCGCTGCCGGCAGCCCAACCGAAGCCCCACGGCCCGAGGTACTCTCTCGCCGCCTTCTTCAGCTTGCCGAGCGCGTCGTCGCAGGAGTTGAACGAGACGAGCTGGACCGCGCCGGCCGGCACGGCCGGGTCGCGGAACAGCGCCTGGCCCGGGTCCTTCGTACATCCGGCGACGAGGGCAAGCCCGGCGGCGAGCGCGGTGCCGGCGGCGATCGTACGGCCGGCGCTACGAGTCGCGCGCCGTTGCCTGTCCCCGGTTACCCGCCTGCGCACCTGGAGTCGGTGTGTCATGCCCCATTGGACGGTGGGAGTGGGGCGATCGTTCCCGGTGAGTCGACCAACCGGGACAGCACGATCGTGCTGCGGGTCGAGGTGATGAACGGTTCCGCCCGCAGTCGCTCGATGGCCTGCTCAAGGTGGCTGATGTCGGCGGCCCGCAGGTGCACCAGCGCGTCGGCCTCGCCGGAGACGGTGTACGCGCCGACCACCTCGGGGTGGTGCCGTACCGCCGCCGCGATCTGCCCCGGCGTCGTACGGCCGGTGCAGAACAGTTCGACGAACGCCTCGGTCGTCCAGCCGATCGCCGCCGGGTCGATCAGTGCGGTGTAGCCGCGGATCACCCCCGCGCCGCGAAGCCGGTCGATGCGCCGCTTCACCGCCGGTGCCGAGAGCGAGACGACCGCACCGATCTCGGCGTACGAGGCCCGCGCATCGGCGACGAGCGAAGCAATGATTCGCTGATCTACATCGTCGATCTGCAACGATTCGCCTCCGGAACGCAACGCTTCTGGCTGTTACCGGTCAGGGACCGTACCTACTGTTGGTGACCGTGACCCACCCTTCGCGGAAGCGGCGTATTCGGACATACCTCCTGTGTCCCCCGGAGCGGTATGTCGTCGAGTACGCGATCAATCCGTGGATGGACCCGAGTACGCCGGTCGACACCGAGCTGGCGCTCAAGCAGTGGGCGGGGCTGCGCGAGACGCTCGTCGGCCTCGGGCACACGGTACATCTGCTGGCACCCGAGTCGGGGCTGCCCGACATGGTGTTCGCCGCGAACGGCGCGTTCTCGGTCGACGGCGTGGTGTACGGCGCCCGGTTCCGGCACCCGCAACGCACCGGCGAGGAGGCCGTACACCGCGCGTTCTACGAGTCGGGTAGTTGGCGGTTCGCCGCGCCGAGCTGGACGAACGAGGGCGAGGGCGACTTCGTCTACCTACCGCGCGCCGCGGGCGGGCTGATCCTGGCCGGTTACGGGTACCGCACCGACCCGCGAGCCCACCTGGAGGTGGCCGAGGTGCTGGGTCGGCCGGTCGTGTCGCTGCGCCTGGTTGATCCGCGGTTCTACCACCTCGACACGGCGCTCGCCGCGCTCGACGACGAGAACGTCGTCTACTACCCCGGCGCGTTCTCCGCGTCGGCGCAGCAGGTCCTGCGCCAACTGTTCCCGGACGCGGTGCTCGCCACCGAGGAGGACGCGCTGGCCTTCGGCGTCAACCTGGTGAGCGACGGCCGGCATGTCGTGCTCAACGCGGCGGCGACCGGGCTCGCGGCGCAGCTTTCCAGGCACGGGTACCTGCCGGTGCCGGTCGAGCTCGGCGAGCTGAGGAAGGGCGGCGGCAGCGTGAAGTGCTGCGTCGCCGAGCTGCGTCGCTGATCTGCCGATCCGGTGGGGCGTACCCGGCTACCTCTTCCTCTCCGGTACCAGGACGAGCCGGGCAACGGTCTGGTTGCCGTCCTTGACGCCGGCCACGCCGACCTCGGCGCCCACCGCGAGCTGGTTCGGCTGGATCGTCGTGCGGTGCTCGACCACGTGCAGCGGGCTGCCGTACGTCCAGGTCAGCGTGAAGCCGTCGGTCGACCTCACGGTGACGGTCCGGTCGTCGATCGCGGTGATCGTGCCGCGCTGGACCACGACGGTGCGGGTACCGTCCTTGGTCTGTACGACGACCTCGCCGTGTAGCGTGTTCTTCCGCAGCAGGACGCGGGCGCGGTGCCGGCCGGGTGCGCGGTCACGTTTGTCCACGGTGGAGCTCGGTGCTGGTGCCGGAGCGACCGCCCCGGTCTCCACGCCCGAGACGTCGAACCCCATGGCGGCGAGCGCGCCGGCCTCCGGGCTGAGCGAGTCGGCGATCTCGACGGTCGTCTGCGCCTGGTCGACCGCTGGCCCGCAGGCGGTGAGGCCGAGACCGAGCGCACCGATGGCGAGCGCGACGGCAATGCGACGAATACCCATGGTGCCCAGTGTGGATGGTGCGTACCCGGCGCGGGTCAGGTGGACGTTCGGGTCAGGTAAACCGTGAACCGGGCGCCGCCCTCGGGCGCGTGGCCGGCCTCGATGTGCCCGCCGAGCCGGCGGACGAGGCGGGCGGCGAGAGCCAGCCCGAGCCCGCTGCCGACCTTCCGCACGCCCTGGTACCGCTGGTACAGGGCGCCGCGCTCGAAGGCGACCGCGAGATCGTCGTCGGTGAACCCGGGCCCGCCGTCGCGTACCTCGACGACCGCCCGTACCGGGTCCGGTGCCGTGACGGCGAGGACCACCGGCGCGCCCCGCGGGGTCACCCGCAATGCGTTCTCCAGCAGGCCCTCGAGCACCTGCCGGATGCGGCCGGGGTCGGTACGGACGACCACCGGCCCGGCCGGCAGGTCGACGCGCAGCAGCAGGCCTGCGTCGGCGCACCGGCCGCCCCACGCCTCGCCGACCTGCGACACGAGTGCGACCAGGTCTACCGGTACCGGGGCGAGCGGGAGGTCCGCCGCCTCCAACCGGGCCAGGACGAGCAGGTCGGAGACGAGCCGGTCGAGGTGCTCGGCCTCGGCGAGCATCGTCTGCCCGGCCCGCTGCGCCCCCTCGGCGCCCACCACCCCGTCGGCGAGCGCCTCCGCGTACCCACGCAAGGTCGTGAGCGGCGTACGCAGCTCGTGCGAGACGGAGAGCAGGAAGTCCCGCTGCCGGCCCTCGCTCGTGGCGAGCGCGCCGGCCAGTTCGTTGATGGCGGTCGCGAGCTCCGCGGCCTCGGCGGGCGGCTCGACCGGCAACCGGACGCCGCGATCGCCCGCGGTCAACCTCGTGGCGGCG
>JAEHDK010000298.1 GCA_016880465.1 Micromonosporaceae bacterium | reverse complement strand
GTATGGCAATGGCCGCGCCGGAGTTCTATAAGGACGTCGTCACCTGGGTCAATTGGGTGATCTTCTGGGTCACCCTCGCCATCGAGGTGGTCGCGTTCGTCCATTGCCTCACCCAGCGCGCGGACGCGTTTCCGGCGATCGGCACGCTGTCAAAGGCGGCGTGGGTCGGTCTGATCTTCGGTACGACGCTGCTCGCGCTGGTGTTGAGCCTCGGATCGCTCGGCCTGCTCAGCCTGATCGCCGCCGGCGTGGCCGCGGTGTACCTGCTCGACGTCCGGCCCGCTCTGCGCGACGTGACCGACGGCCGAGGCCCCTGGTGAACCTGCGCTGGCCGCCCCCGCCGGGCGGGGGCAGCCCAGGACCGTACGGGCCGGGCAACACCGGTCCGCGTACCGGCCGACCGGCACTTCCCGAACCCCCGACCGAGCTGCTGCCTACGCCGCACGGTGTCCCGCTCGAATGCCTGACCACCGGTGTCGGTGATCCGGTGACCGTGTTCGCGCACGGGTTGGGCAGCGGCATTCCGGAGACCCGGCCGCTCGGCAGCGGGGTGGCCGGCCGCAAGGTGTTCTTCCAGTTCCGCGGGCACGGCCGCTCGGCCGCGCCGCCCGGGCCGTGGACCTACGCCGACCTCGCCCGTGACCTGCGTGCGATCGCCGATCTGACCGGCGCCACCCGAGCGGTCGGCATGAGCCTCGGCGCGGGTGCGCTGTGCCGGCTCCTCGCCGACAGCCCGGCGCGCTTCGACCGGGTGGTGTTCCTGCTGCCCGCGGTGCTCGACACGGCCCGCCCCGGCGCCGCGCGGGAACGGCTGACCACCCTGCTCGACGCGGTGGAGTCCGGCGAACTCGCGGCGATCGCGGACGCCGTTGCCCAGCAGGCCCCGCCGTCGGTCCGCGAGACGCCCGCCGCCTGGTCCTACTTCCGCAGCCGCATCGACCAGCTCATCCGCGACGGGCTGGCGCCCGCGCTGGGTACGCTGCCCGACCAGGTCGCGGTGGCGGACCGCACCGCCCTGCGCCTGGTCCGCGCCGAGGCACTCGTCCTCGGCTGCAGGGGCGACGAGCTGCACCCGGCCGCCGTCGCCGAGGAGCTGGCCGCCGCGCTGCCGAGGGCAACGCTGCACGTGTACGACAAGCCGGGCGTGCTGTGGACCCAGCGGGCCGACCTGCGTTCCCGGATCACCGCATTTCTCAACGAGTGAGGGTTGCCTGGCATGGGTGTGACAGAGCACGGCCGTACGTACCGCCTCGACCTCGCGGACCCCACACTGCGCACCTGGGAGTGCACCGTCCTGCAGGCGGACGCCGACGGCATCGTGCTCGACCGGTCGGCCTTCTACCCGGGTGGCGGCGGTCAGCCACCGGACCACGGCGTGCTGCTGTGGCAGGGCGTACAGACCCGGATCGTCGGTACCCGCAAGGGCGACGACCTGTACCTGCTACCGGCCGAGGGCGACCCGATCCCGCCGGCCGGCACCGCCGTCACCGGTGCCGTCGAGGATGAGCGGCGCAGCCTGCTGATGCGTACCCACACGGGGTTGCATGTCCTTTGTGGAGTCGTGTTCCGCGACTTCGGCGCGCTGGTCACCGGCGGGAACATGGAGCCCGGCGAGGCCCGGATGGACTTCAACCTGCCGGAGGTGCCGGCCGACTTCAAGACGCGGCTGGCCGATCTGGTCAACGCGGAGATCGCCGCGGACCGGCGGATCGACGTGAAGGTCCTGCCGCGCGGGCAGGCGTTGGCGGTGCCCGACATCATCCGTACCCAGACGAACCTGATCCCGCCCGACGAACAGGAGGTCCGCATCGTCGACATCGTGGGCCTCGATGTGCAGGCGGATGGCGGTACGCACGTCGCGTCCACCGCCGCGGTCGGCCCGGTGCAGGTCGTGAAGGTGGAGAGCAAGGGCAAGGCCAACCGGCGGGTACGGGTCCGGCTCGCGTGACGCTAGGCTCCGCGAGCGTGGCGACCGGAGCGGCGGAGTTCCTGCTTGGCATGCGGCTGCTCGGCCGGGGCCTGGCCCTGTACGGCCGGAACCCGCGGCTGATCCTGCTCGGCCTGATCCCGGCGGTGATCTCCGGCCTGCTGTACGTCGGCCTGTTCGTGCTGCTGCTCGTCTACATCTCGGATCTCGCGGGCGCGGTCACCTGGTTCGCCGACGGCTGGGCGGCCGGCTGGCGGCAGGCGGCCCGGATCGTCGCCGGCCTCGGCATCCTCGGCCTGGCCGGCCTGCTGGGTGCGCTCTCGTACACCGCGGTCACGCTGCTGATCGGCGACCCGTTCTACGAGCGGATCTCGGCCCGGATCGAGGACCGGTACGGCGGCGTGCCGGACGAGGTCACCGTGCCCTGGTGGCGGTCGCTGGCCCGCAGTCTCGGTGACTCGGCACGCATGCTGCTGGTCTCGGTCGCGATCGGACTACCGCTGTTCCTCGGCGGGTTCATCCCGTTCGTCGGCCAGCTGCTGATCCCGCTCATCGGCGGCACGGTGGGCGGCTGGTTCCTCGCGCTGGAGCTGGTCGGGCTGCCGTTCGCCCGGCGCGGGCTGCGGCTGCCGGCCCGCCGCGCGCTGCTCCGGGCGCACCGGCCGCTCGCCCTCGGCTTCGGGGTGAGCGTGTTCCTGTGCTTCCTGGTCCCGCTGGGCGCGGTCCTCGTGATGCCCGCGGCCGTGGCCGGCGGTACGCTGCTTGCCCGCCGCATCCTCGGACTGTCCACGGCGGAGAGCTGACGCCGGGATCAGCCCGTACGCAGCGCGCCGAGCAGCGTGCCGGCACCGGTCACGTCGAGTACGTCGAACGGGACCCGGCCGTAGAGGGCCAGCATCAGGTCACTGGCGGTGCCGCGGGCATGCACGCGCGCGGGCGGGTCGTCGGTGTCGAGCAGCGTGTCGGTGTCCAGTAGGGCCACGCCGCCGTCGGCGCGCAGCCGGACGTACCACTGCGTGCCGGTGTCGGTCGCCTGCAGCTCGGCGATGCCGTGCCGGTCGGTCGCCGCCTTGCGCCGCCCCGCGGGCAGCCAGCTGTCGAGCACCTCGCTCACTCCGTCGGCGGCGAGGTGCGCCTCGATTGGCTCGACCCGGCCCACCGCCACCTGCGCGTCCCACCGGTGGACCGCGGTCTCGTGGGCCGCCCGGCGGTGCCAGAAGACCGCCGTCTTCGGCCGCGGCGCCCAGTTCCACGCAGGTAGCTCGGGATCGAGCCGGTCGAGCAGCGCGAGCAGGCCGGCGTACTGGTCGTCCCACCACGCCAGCGCCGCTGCACCGGCCGGATAGGCACCGGGCCGGCGGGGTTCCGGTGCGCTCGTGCGGCCGCGGGCGACGTGGCCGCGCAGCCAGGCGTACACCCCGCCCAGGTGGTGGACGAGGTCCTCGACCCGCCATGGCGGGCACGGCGGTACCGCGGCCGCGAGCGCGCCCGGCGTGCCGATCGCCTCCCGGAACAGCGGACCGTCGGTGCGCAGGGCCGACAGCCAGAAGTCCTTCGAGCCGTGTCTCGTCGTCATGCG
>JAEHDK010000297.1 GCA_016880465.1 Micromonosporaceae bacterium | reverse complement strand
TCCGGGCCTCCGCTCTCGCTCGGCACGCGCGCGGCTCGCACATCCATGTGCTCGCTTTCGCGCGCGTGACGCCGCCCCGAGATCTCGTCATCAGCTCCGGATGGCCCAGCGCAGAACGCGCACGGCTCGGCCTTCAGCCCTCGCGCGCGCTGGACGCCTACACCAGAGCTCGGATCCCGAACCACCAAAGAAAGCGGAAGGGGCCGGAGGCCGGCCCCTTCTGAAGTGGTGATGCTGGGAAGCTATTTGGGAGCTGCGGGCGCGGGAGCGGCCGCGGCCTTCTGCGGATTCGGGTGCGCGATCGCCGCCTGCGCCTTCTTGAAGTCGAAGGCGACGAAGCTGGGGCTTTCCTTGTTGTGGCACCCGGTGCAGACGGTCTCGTCCGGCATCACGAGCCCCGCAGCGACCGCCGCCTTCTGATCCTTCATCAGCTTCATGTCCTTGTAATCGCTGCCGGGTCCGTGGCAGCTCTCGCACTGCACTCCCATCTCTTTCTTGAATGCCGGATCGAAGAGCTCGGCCGCCTTGCCGTACCCGGTGACGTGACACTTCAGGCACTCGGGGCTCTCCTGCGGCGGCTTGGTCATGCCCTTGGCCTTGGCGATCTCCAGCGCCTTCGGGCCGGCGAGCGTCGCGAACGCCTTGGCGTGGGCGCTCTTCTGCCAATGAGCGAACTGGTTGCCCTTCGCTTCGGACTTGTGGCACATGGCGCATTTGTCGACGCCGACGTACTTGTGCTCGGGCTTTTTCTCCTGGGCCCGGGCCGTGGTGACCATGCAGGCGAGAGCAAGCGCGGCCGCTCCGCACAAGACCCTGCTACCGATTCTGGTCATATTTGCGCACCTCGCTGGTTGAGACGAGCTTCGATCTCATCCCGGAATTCCGGGCCATTCCGGATCTCACGCCGCCCCCGTGGGCGTGCGCTCCAAGCACTCCAGCACGGCCTCTGCGAGGCGGGCGATTCCCTCCTCGATCCGCTGTGGAGAGCAGTACGAGAAGTTCAACCGCATCGTGTTGTGTCCGCCGCCGGCGGCGTGGAAAGCATTTCCCGGTACGAACGCGACCCGCTTCGTCACCGCCAACTGGAGCAGCTCGCGCGCATCCAGTTCCGGAGGTAACGTGATCCACAGGAACAAACCTCCCGCGGGTCGAGTCCACTGCACCGAACTCGGCATGTGCCGCTCGAGCGCCGTGAGCATCGCAGCCCCGTGGAGCGCACTGGAGTCGATACCACTACGCGACTTCGGCCTCGTCCAGCTGGCACGGCACCGGGCTACCGAGCGATTCGAACCCGAGCCCACCCTCGCCGTCCTGTACTCCGCCGGAGATGACCCGGCGCAGTGGCTGCGCGCCGGACAGGCGCTCGAGCGGACCTGGCTGACCGCAACCGTGCGCGGCCTTGCTACCACGCTGATGACGCAACCGTTGGAGATCCCCGACCTGCGGGCCCTGTTCGACGACCCGGGTCGCGCGCTGGCCGCCCAGGCGATCCTGCGCTTCGGCTACGGACCGCCCGCCACGCCGTCACCACGCCGGCCGTTGAGCTCGTTCCTCGTCGAGCAGGCGCCCACCGCCGAGACCCGGTGACCGGATGGCCGCGAACGCGACTTTGAGGCGCCCACCCCGCGGGTTGACCGCGGCGCAGGCCGCCGACCGCCGCAACACGGATGGGCCGAACTCGGTCAGCCGACCCCGCCCGCGGCGGCTCGCCGGCCGCATCGGCCATCAGCTGACCGACCCGCTCGTCGCCCTACTGGTAGCGGCCGCCGCTGTCACCGCCGCGCTCGGCGACGTACCGGACACGGCGGTCATCGCACTCGTCGTCATCGTGAACACCGCCATCGGGGTAACTCAGGAGGTACGTGCCGATCATGCAATTGCGGCACTCGACGCACTGACGGCGCCGACCGCCCGGGTGGTCCGCGACGGGGTGGATCTGGTCGTACCGGCAGCCGAGGTGGTGCGCGACGACCTCGTACGGCTGGAGGCCGGCGACGTGGTGCCGGCGGACCTCGCGTTGACTGCGGCGTTCCGGCTGCAGGTGGACGAGTCCGCGATGACCGGCGAGTCGGTACCGGTCGGCAAGGCGGCGGGAGACGAGGTCCAAGCGGGCACGGTCGTGGTCACGGGCCGCGGCAGCGGCACGGTCCTCCGCATCGGCGCCGGCAGCGGGCTCGGCGTCATCGCCGCGCTCGTGGCCAGGACGCGCCCCGGCAAGACGCCGCTGCAACGGCGTCTCGCGCGCCTCGGCCGGGTCCTCGGCATCACCGTCGTCATCCTTTCTTCCCTGGTCTTCGCGCTCGGCGTGGCCGCGGGACGGCCGGTCGTCGTGATGGCCGTCACCGCGGTCAGTCTCGTCGTCGCCGCAGTGCCCGAATCGCTGCCCGCCGTCGTGACGCTGGCCTTGGCGCTGGGCGCCCGGCGGATGGCAGCGGCACACGCGATCCCGCGCCGGCTTGCGGCGGTGGAGACGTTGGGCTCGGTGACCGTCATCGCGTCGGACAAGACGGGCACGCTCACCGAGGGCCGGATGGCGGTACAGCGGGCCGCGACGCCGGACGAACTGGAGTACGTCGTCGTCGGCATCGGGTACGAGCCGGAAGCCGAGGTCAGCGGTCCGACCGGTGCCTGCACCGCGCCGCCACCGGGGTTGGCCGAGCTGGCCCGGGCGGGGGTGTTGTGCAACGACGCGGTACTCGCTGCGCCTACTGTGGACAGTCCGCTGTGGACGGCGGTCGGCGACCCGCTGGAGGCGGCGCTCGTCACGTTCGCGACGCGCTGCGGCGTTGATCCCCAACTCGAGCGGACGGCGTGGCCGCGCCTCGACGAGCATCCGTTCGACCAGTCGAACCGCCGGATGGTGACCGTGCACGCGACGCCCGACGGCCGGTTCCTGATGGTGTGCAAGGGGGCGCCGGAGGCGGTACTGACCGGGGATGTCGTCACGGCCGGACCGGCGTCGCTGGCCGCCGCCATCGCCACCGCGCACCGGCTGGCCGGCACCGGGTTGCGGGTCGTCGCGGTGGCCGCGGGGTATCTGACCGAAGCACCCGACCCGGCCGTACCGAGTGGGCTGTCCTACGCCGGACTGCTCGGTATCGGGGATCCGGTCCGCGCCAACGCCGCGGCCACCGCCAGGGCCTTTGCCGACGCCGGGATCCGGCTGCTGCTGGTGACCGGCGACCATCCCGGTACGGCCGCGGCCATCGGCCACCGGCTCGGTATCTGGCAGGCCGGCGACGCCGTCGCACACGGCGACGAGGGGACGCCGGACGCCGGGACCGCCGACCGGGTGAGCGTGTTCGCCCGCACCCAGCCCGCGCAGAAGCTCGACCTGGTCGCCGCTCTCCAACAGCGCGGCCACATCGTCGCCGTCACGGGTGACGGGGTCAACGACGCCCCCGCGTTGCGCCGGGCCGACATCGGCGTGGCGATGGGCGGTGGTACCGAAGTCGCCCGGCAGGCCGCCGACCTCGTCCTCGTCGATGACAACCTGGCCACCGTGGCCCATGCGGTCGGCGAGGGGCGGCGCATCTACGACAACATCCGCCGATTCCTGCGGTACGGACTGTCCGGTGGGTTCGCCGAGCTGGCGGTGATGTTGGCCGGCCCGTTCCTCGGCCTCGGTGTCCCGCTGCTGCCCGCCCAGATCCTCTGGGTCAACCTGCTTACGCACGGCCTGCCCGGGGTGGCACTGGGTGCCGAACCCGCCGAGCCGGGTATCATGCGCCGCGCGCCCCGGTCCCCGCAGGAGTCGGTCCTCGGCGACGGCCTGCTGAACGCCGTCCTGGTCGCCGGCACCTTGATCGCGGCGGTCGTGCTCGGCGCCGGCGTCACCGCGTACCACCTGGGCCGCCCCTGGCAGTCGGTGGTGTTCGTGGTACTCGGCCTGGCGCAGCTCGGGGTCGCCCTGGCGGTACGTGCGCCGCGGCGGCCCGGCCAGGCGGGCAATCGGGGCCTGGCCGCCGCGATCGTGTGCTCGGCGGTGCTACAGGTGGCCGGCGTGCTGCTACCTCCCCTTCGGGGGCTGCTCGGCACCGAGCCGCTCGACGTGCCGGTCCTGCTTCTGTGCGGTGCGGTCGCGACGGTGCCGGGCATCGGCTTGCGGCTCATGGCGGTACGGCGCGCCAGTGGATGAGCCGAATTGCCCGGCCGCCCCGCCTCGATATCATTGGCGCCATGGCCACGGATCCGACCGGGCCGGCCGGGGCGGACGCACCCTCGCTGGGCCTGACCCCGCTGTCCCGGGTGGACCTGGACGCCCTCCTGCAGGAGCTTCTTGATCGGGTCGGGGAAGTGCTCGCCAGCCGGGAACGGCTGAGGTCGCTACTGGACGCCGTCGTCGGCATCGGCACGAACCTCGACCTGCACAGCACGCTGGAGCGGATCGTGCAGGCGGCCTGCCGGCTCGGCGGCGCGCGCTACGGCGCCCTCGGCGTGATCGGTGCCGACCAGCGGCTCGTCGAGTTCATTACGCACGGCATCAGCCAGGAGGAGCAGGCGAGCATCGGCGACCTGCCCAGCGGCAAGGGCGTGCTCGGCCTCCTCATCGCCGACCCGCGGCCGCTGCGCCTGGCCGACATCGGCCAACACCCGCAGTCGTACGGGTTCCCACCGAACCATCCCCCGATGCACAGCTTCCTCGGCGTGCCGGTGCGTACCCGGGGCCAGGTGTTCGGCAATCTCTACCTCGCCGAGAAGGCCGACGGCGCCGAGTTCACCGACGACGACGAGCAGATCGTGGTTGCCCTGGCGGCCGCCGCCGGCGTGGCGGTGGACAATGCCCGGCTCTACGCCCTGGCGCACCGCCGGGAGCGGTGGCTGGCGGCCACCGCGGAGATCACCAGTGTGTTGCTCGGCGAGGTACGGCGCACCGACGCGTTGCGCCTCGTGGCCCGCCGCGCGCGCGAGGTGTCCGACGCCACACTGGTGCTGCTGCTGCTCTACGACGAGGAGACGGGGCAGCTCACCATCGAGGTCGTCGATGCGCAGGACGACGCCCTGGCGACGCTCACCGGTGCGGTGCTGCCGGCCGCGGAGACGGCGTTCGCGGAGGTGGTCAGTGGCTCGGGTGACGTCGTGCTCGAGGACCTCGGCAAGGCCGCCTCGTGGCCGGTCGCCATCACCACCGGCCCCGCGCTGGTCACCCCGCTCACCGCGTCGGGCATGCTGCACGGTGTCCTGGTGGTGGCGCACGGCCCCGGGCAGGCGGCCCAGGGGGATGACCTCGGCATGCTGACCACCTTCGCCGGGCAGGCCGCCCTGGCGCTGGAACGGGCGCGTGCGCAGGACGAGCGGGAGCAGCTGGTGGTCCTCGAGGACCGCGAGCGGATCGCTCGGGACCTGCACGACGTCGTGATACAGCGACTGTTCGCCACCGGCCTGCACCTCCAGACCGCGGCCACTCTCGCGGCCCGCCCGGACGTGGCCGGCCGGATCAACTCCGCGGTCGACGATCTGGACGCCACCATCCGCGACATCCGGGCCGCCATCTTCGAGCTGCGTACCCCGATGAGCGCGGCCCTGCGTTCCGACCTGCGCGAGCTGGTCGACTCGGCGGCCGACGCCCTGCGCTTCCGGCCGGCGCTGGAGCTGGTCGGCGCAGTGGACAGCGTCGTGCCCGAGGCCGTCCGCCCGGATCTGCTGGCCGTCGCCCGCGAGGCACTGTCCAATGTGGTCCATCACGCGCACGCCCCGACCGTCCACATCCGCGTCGACGTGAGCGACACCCAGCGCCTTGTCGTGGCCGTGAGCGACGACGGGGTGGGCGCCGTCGGGGCAGCCGAGCGCGGCGGACTGGCCAACATGCGGCAGCGGGCCGCGCGCCATGGTGGCGCATTCGAGGTACGGGCCGGCGACGGGGCCGGCACCATCGTCGAGTGGAGCGTCCCGCTGTAGCGAGCGGCGCCACTCTGACCCGACCAGCGCGCGTCAGCCGTGCCGCCGCGCCCGCCGACGCCGACTGCTGACCGCACGAAGGGCTGGGTTGCCCCGCCGGAACGGGACGTTGGGCCCTGCTGCGATGCGCCCGCCGCGCGGCAACGTAGTCCTGGACAGCAGGGAGGCGTGCCATGGCAGCCGTCAGTCCGACCATCGAGACAACCGCCGACGCGGCCCGCGCTCTGCGGGTCCCGGCCGAGGTCATCGACACCCCTGCCCCGAGGAGGTCGTGATGCCCGCCAAGACTATCGTGGTCGGTGCCGGCGGCGGCCCGGCGGGCTGGCAGACGCTGGCATGGGCGGTCGCCCACGCCAGCCTGGGCGGTAGCCACCTGGTGGTGTGTCACGTGTGTCCGCCGGACTCGCTCCTGGCTCAGCGTGGCAACCGGGCGCCGCTCGGGGTTCTGGAGATGACCGACCCGGCCCTGGCCCGGGCGATGGCCGCGGCCCGCGACCGGCTCGGGGCGCATCGAGTAACGCTGGCCGTCCACACAGGACACCTCGGTCGCGCCATCGTCGCCGCGGCGAGCGGCGCCGACCTCCTCGTCGTCGGCCCGCCGTCCCGCACCAACTGGACCGGCCGCCCTTCGACGACCCATCACGTGGTACGCCACGCGCCGTGCCCGCTGGTCGTGGTGCGACTCACCCGCCCGGTCCCGGGCAGTCCATTCGCCGGGCATGTCGTGGTCGGCGTCGATGGTTCCCGGCCGTCGCGGGCCGCCGTGCGGTTCGGCTTCGACTGGGCGGCCGCGCATCGCCAGCCGTTGGCGGCCGTGCACGTGACGCGGAGCGACCACGATGTCTGGTACGACGAGACGACGCCGGAGACGTGGCGTGCGGTCGAGCCACCCGGCTTCGCCTTGCTCACCGAGGAGGTCGACCGCTGGCGACCCGAGTACCCCGGCGTCGCGGTCAAGCGTGGCCTCTACGGCGGCCGGCCGCTGGACGGCCTCCTGCACGCGGCCGGCGGTGCCCGGCTGCTCGTGGTCGGCGACCGGGGCCAGAACCCCGCGACCCGGGCGGTGCTCGGTTCGGTCGCACACGGCGCAGTCGACCGGGCCGACTGCCCGCTGGCGGTCGTCCACGCCGACCTGCCACCCGCCGTGCCCGGCGACCTGACACCCGCGACGGCCGGACAGCGCCACCAGCAACCCCGCATGGTGCTCCGATGAGCGCCCCGGCCCGCACCGACATCGCGTTCGGCCTGGCCCGTGGCGGCCCACTCGCCCTTGTTCCGTGACCAGCGCACCATCCGTTGGGGAGCCCACCATGATCACCGCATTCGATCTGTTGAGTAACCACCCGTTCCTGGCCGGACTCAGCCAGCACCAGCTGGAACGGCTGGCGAATTGGTCCAGGCGGTCGCTGTTCCACGGCGGGAGCCGGGTCTTCCGCGAAGGGGACCGGGCCGACGGGTTCTGGCTGATCCGCGACGGACAGGTGCAGCTGGACACTGACGTGCCCGGCCGCGGCACCGTCGTCGTGGAGACCCTGGGCCCCGGATCCGTACTCGGCTGGTCCTGGCTGTTCCCGCCATACCGGTGGCACTTCGGCGCGGTCGCCGTCCTCACCACCCTCACCGTGCAGCTCGACGGGTCCGGCGTGCGCCAGCTGTGCGCGGAAGACCCGCAGCTCGGGTACGAGTTGACCAGCCGTGTCATGCAGGTGGTCGTCGAGCGGCTGCAGGCGACCCGAACCCGACTGATCGCCGCCCAGACCGATGCCACCTGAGTGAAGCCAAGGAGGAACCATGAAAGGCCTGGTATTCAACGGTCCTGGCAAGAAGGCCTGGACCGAGGTACCCGATCCGGCCATCACCGATCCCCGCGACGCGATCATCCGTATTGACGCGGTCACGATCTGCGGCACCGACCTGCACATTCTCGGCGGCGACGTACCTGCGGTCCAGCCGGGTCGCATTCTCGGCCACGAGGCGGTCGGCACGGTCGTCGACGTGGGATCCGCGGTGGCCGGTCTGAAGCGGGGCGATCACGTCCTCGCGTCCTGCATCTCCGCCTGCGGCGTCTGCCGCTACTGCCGGCAGGGCAGCTACGGGCAGTGCCTGCGCGGCGGCGGGTGGATCCTCGGCCACCGGGTCGACGGCGTGCAGGCCCAGTACGCCCGGCTGCCGTTCGCCGATCTGTCCACGTACCAGCTCCCGGCCGGGATCACCGACGAGGCGGCCGTCCTGCTCGCCGACATCCTGCCGACCTCGTACGAGGTCGGTGTGCTCAACGGCCACATCCAGCCGGCCGACACGGTGGCGATCGTGGGCGCCGGACCGATCGGCCTGGCCGCCATCATCGGCGCGAAGATGTTCTCCCCGTCGCACATCATCGCCATCGACAAGGCCGAGAGCCGGTTGCAGGCGGCCAAGCAGTTCGGCGCCGATCTGACGGTCAAGCCCGGCGACGACCCGCTCGAGATCGTCCGGTCGGTCACCGGCGGGCTCGGCGCGGACGTGGTCATCGAGGCGGTCGGGGTGCCGGAGACCTTCGAGCTGTGCACCAGCCTCGTACGCCCCGGCGGCCATGTCGCGAACATCGGCGTCCACGGGCGCCCGGCGACGCTGCACCTGGAAGACCTGTGGATCCGCAACGTCACCATCACCACGGGGCTCGTCGACACGTACTCCACCCCCACGCTGCTCGCCATGCTGTCCGCCGGACAGATCGACGTGCACAACATGGTTACGCACCGGTTCGCGCTCGACGACATCATCGAGGCTTACGACGTCTTCGCCCGCGCGGCCGAGACCGGCGCGCTGAAGGTCGTCCTCACCCGGTGACACCTTCCCGGTACCCGTTGACCGGCCGGACACCCCACCGGCCGGTCAACGCCGTTGTGCCGCGGTCCATCGGAGGTACACAGTGGATGGTGCATCGCCGACCGTCCTGAGATCGGCTTCGGCACCCCGACCACCGCGAAGGAGAGCACGATGCAACCGACCCCGTACCCGGTCCAGTTCTCCGTGGACTATCCCGACCGCCCGCTCAACCGACTGACCACGTTCTTCCGGCTCGTCGTCGCGGTACCCATCCTCACCGTGCTGGGCGCGGTGGCCGGCGGCACCTGGCAGTGGTCGGCCGACGACCGGACCACGGTCGTCGCGGCAGGCGCCGGCGGCCTCCTGGTCTTCGGTCCGCTGCTGATGATCCTGTTCCGGCGGAAGTACCCCCGCTGGTGGTTCGACTGGAACCTCGAGCTCCAGCGGTTCGGGAACCGGGTCGTCGCATACCTGGCCCTCATGGACGACCGGTACCCGTCCACCGACGAGCAGCAGTCCGTGCATCTGGACTACCGGTACCCGGACGCCGCCCGCGAACTCAACCGCGGCCTGCCTCTGGTGAAGTGGCTCTTGGCCGTCCCGCACTACGTCGTCCTGTTCTTCCTGCAGATCGCGGCGTTCGTCGTGGTGGTCATCGCCTGGTTCGCGATCCTGTTCACCGGCGGGTACCCGCGCGGGCTCTTCGAGTTCGTGGAGGGCGTCATCCGCTGGCACAACCGGGTCGTCGCGTACGCGTTCACCCTGGTCACCGACCGGTACCCGCCGTTCCGCCTGGCCCCATGAGGTCGGTCGGCGCCAGCACAGCCGCACGCCCGCGCGCGCCGGTGGCCGGGACCTCGGTCATGGCCGGCAGGTACTGACGGCACTGGGCCGTGCGGCCTTCGGGGCCTTGTATGGAGGTGAGGACCGCCCTTCCGAGGAGACCGCGATGGCCCCGCCGACCGATGCCACCCCGCGCCGAGCCGAGCCGCCATTGCCCGCCGCCGATGAGGCCGCGGGCTACGTCGGCGGCGCACTGATCTTCGGCGGCGCCGCTGTCCTGCTGGTGACCTCGTGGGCCCGGCTCGCCGAGACCAGCCGGGCCGGGCTGGCCGGCGCGCTGTTCGGCACGATGCTGGCCGTGTTCGGTACGGACGAGCTCGGCGGAGCCACGCCCTTGCAGATGGGCTCGGCGCTGCTGCTCACCGGCGGCCTGTGGGCGGCCCTCGCGGCGGTCGGCGCGGTCCGGCCGCGCGCGCTCGGCCTCGGCCTCGGCGCGCTGG
>JAEHDK010000296.1 GCA_016880465.1 Micromonosporaceae bacterium | reverse complement strand
GGCCAGGCCGAGCGCCCGCCAGCCCTCCGGGAAATGCCGGTCGTAGCAGATGTACACGCCGACCCGGCCCACCGCGGTGTCGAACACCGGGTAGCCGAGGTTGCCGGGCCGGAAGTAGAACTTCTCCCAGAACCCCTTCACCTGGGGGATGTGCGTCTTGCGGTACTTGCCGAGGTACGTGCCGTCGGCGTCGAGCACCGCCGCGGTGTTGTAGAGCACACCGGGCTGCTCCTGCTCGTACACCGGCAGCACCATGACCATGCCCAGCTCGGCGGCCAGCGCCTGGAAGCGCTCGACCGTCGGCCCGGGTACCGACTCCGCGTACGAGTAGAACTGCGGGTCCTGCACCTGGCAGAAGTAGGGGCCGTAGAACAGCTCCTGGAAGCAGATCACCCGGGCACCCTGGGCGGCCGCCTGGCGCACGTACTCCTCGTGGGCCTTGATCATTGATTCCTTGTCCCCGGTCCAGGTCGCCTGGACCAGCGCCGCGCGGATGGTGTCTGCCATGGCCGTCCTCCCGTCTCGATAGGCAGACGGTACTCCCCCGCGGCGGGCAACTGATCGGCCCGAAAGTGGTACGGACGGTGGAGGATCGGTGGCATGGCAGGGGTGATCGCGGTCGGTCCGATCTTCGCCGGAGTCCTCGTGGTGTTCGCCGCAGGCGCCGCGCTCCTGGCGCGGTGGGGACGCCTGCGGGTGTCCCGGGCGATCGTCGTGGCCGCGGTCCGCGCGGCCGTGCAGCTCGTGACCGTCTCGCTGTTGATCGTCTCGGTACTGCGGGCCGCCTGGTCCACGGCTGCCTTCGTCGCGGTGATGTTCGTGGTCGCCGTGGTCACGTCCGCCCGCCGGGTCGGTGCCGGCACCAGCGCGGCCTGGGTGGCGGTACCGATCGCCGCCGGCCCGGTGCCGACCGTCGCCGCGCTGCTGGGCAGCGGTGTACTACCCCGGACCGGAGTGGCGGTGCTGCCGGTCGCCGGCATCCTGATCGGCGGCGCGATGACCGCCACCTCGCTGGCCGGCCGGCGGGCACTGGACGAGCTGGGTACCCGGCGCGGCGAGTACGAGGCCGCCCTCGCGCTCGGCTTCCCGGCGCGCGATGCCGCCCTCGAGGTGGTCCGGCCGACCGCGGCGCACGCCCTCGTACCGGCCCTCGACCAGACCCGTACGGTGGGCCTGGTCACGCTGCCCGGCGCGTTCGTCGGCGTGCTGCTGGGCGGCGGATCGGCGGTCCAGGCCGGGGCGACCCAGCTGCTGATCCTCATCGCGCTGCTGCTCGTCGAGACCCTGGCGGTGGTGCTGACCGTGGAGCTGGTGGCGACCGGGCGGCTCGGGCACCGCCCGGCTGGGCAGCCCGCCTAGCCCGGCGGGGCAGCCAGCCAGGCCCGGACGACCTCGTCGAGCACGCCGAGCGGCAGCGCCCCCGTGCCCAGGACGGTGTCGTGGAACGCGCGCACCTCGAACCGCCCGCCCAGCGCCGCCTCGGCGTCGGCCCGGATCCGCTGGATCTCCAGCCGGCCGACCATGTACGCCAGCGCCTGGCCCGGATCGGCGAGGTACCGGTCCGTCTCCGCCGCTATCTCCACCGACGGCATCGCGGTGTTCGCCGTGAGGTAGTCCACCACCTGCTGCCGGCTCCAGCCCCTGGCGTGCAGCCCGGTGTCGACGACCAGCCGGGCGGCGCGCATGGAGTCGGCGGCGAGCATGCCGAGCCGGGCGACCGGGTCGGAGTACAGGTCCATCTCGTCGGCCAGGCGCTCGGCGTACAGCCCCCAGCCCTCCTGGTACGCGTTGATCGGCGCCAGCCGGCGCAGCAGCGGCAGCTCGGTGAGCTCCAGCGCGATTGTGAGCTGGAAGTGGTGCCCCGGGACCGCCTCGTGGAACGCCGTCGCCTCGCAGGTGTACCGGTCGCGCTCCGGCGCCTTGTGGGTGTTCGCGAAGTAGATGCCCGGCCGGGTCCCGTCCATCGCCGGCGGGATGTAGTAGGCGCCGGGTCCACCGGGCGCGTCCTCGGGCGGGACCGGCTCGACCGTGCACTGCTGGCTCGGCAGCCGGCCGAACCAGGCCGGGGCCGCCTGCTCGGCCCGGGCGATGGCGGCCCGGGCGGCCTCGAGCAGCTCGTCGGCGTCCCGCCAGCGCAGCGCCGGGTCGGTCCGCATCCGGTGCCGCACCTGGACCGGATCGCTGACGCCGAACGCCGCCGAGCCGACCTCCGCGTACTCCTGCGCCAGCCGGGCGATGACGTCCAGCCCGGTCTGGTGCAGCTCCTCCGGGGTGCGGTCGGTGGTGGTGTGTACGCGGACCGCGCGCGCGTAGAGGGCTTCGCCGTCCGGCAGCCAGCACAGTCCACCGCGGTCCGCCGCCCGGCCGTGCGGCGCGACCTCGGCGGTGAGCACGTCGCGGTACGCGGTCAGCGCCGGGCGTACCACCTGCTCGATCAGCCGGTC
>JAEHDK010000295.1 GCA_016880465.1 Micromonosporaceae bacterium | reverse complement strand
GCACCGAGGCCGCGGCACCGGCCGCCAAGCGGACCGCCCCGGCCGCCGCCGAGGACGAGGACGTCGACACGCCGGCCGCGCAGACCCAGGACGAGCAAACCTGAGTACGCCCGGAGCCCCGTACCCCGCGCCCGATGGCGGGGTGCGGGGCTCCCGCGTACGGCTCGATCTCGCCTATGACGGCACCGGGTTCTCCGGATGGGCGGCGCAGCCGGGCCGGCGTACCGTCGCCGGCGTGCTCGCCGAGGCGCTGGCGCTGCTCTTCGGCGAGGTGACGGGCCTGACCGTCGCCGGGCGTACCGATGCCGGGGTACACGCCACCGGGCAGGTGTGCCACGTGGACCTCGCTGCCGACCGCTGGGCCGCGCGGTCCGGCTCGGTGATCCGGCGGTTGGCCGCCGTACTCCCACCCGACGTGCGGGTACGCGGTGCGGCCGAGGTACCGGCCACCTTCGACGCGCGGTTCTCGGCGCTCTCCCGGCGGTACGCGTACCGGGTGACCGACGCGCCGTGGGGAGCGTGCCCGCTGCGCCGGTACGACACGCTGTCCTGGCCCCGCCCGGTGGACCTCGGCGCACTCCGGACGGCGGCCGCGGGGTTGCTCGGCGAGCAGGACTTCGCCGCGTACTGCAAGCGCAAGGAGCACGGTACGACGGTCCGGACCGTACGCCGGCTCGACTGGGACCGGGAGGCGGACGGAACCCTCGTCGCGACCGTCGAGGCGGACGCGTTCTGCCAGGCAATGGTCCGCAGCCTCGTCGGCGCGCTGCTCGCGGTCGGCGACGGCCGCCGGCCGGTGGACTGGCCGGCCGGCCTGCTGCGGCGGGCCGAGCGGGCGAGCGAGGGGGCGGTCGCGCCGGCGTACGGGCTGACCCTCGCGGCGGTGACGTACCCCGACGATCCGGCCGACTACGCGGCGCGGGCCGCGCTGACCCGCCGCCTTCGCGAGCCCGCTGGCTAGTCGGTGGGCACCGCGCGCCGTCAGCCGGCACTCGGCGCGGCCGCCGGGCTCGGGTCCGCACTGGCACCGACCCGTACGACCGCCCGGTTCTCGATGATCCGGTTGTCGAAGTGCAGGGTCAGCATGTCGTAGATGATCTGCTTGCCGTGCTGGTCGTTGTCCGGCACCGGCTTGGCATCGGCGCGGGCGATCACGCAGTACGTGAGGAAGTGCCCGCGGACGTCCCAGCCGAGCTGGGTGGACGAGCGGACGATCGGATCGGTGCCGGTACCCGCCAGCAGTCCGGTGAATCGGCCCTTCTTGGCGTCCACCAAGATCTTCACGGCGTCGTACATCTGCTCCGCGTTCGCCTCGGTGGCGAGGTTGAGGATCCCGCTCGTGATCAGGTACTCCCCGGTGGGCGACTTCAACGTGGCCCGGACGAACTGGGAGCACCCGGCCGCGACGAGTTGCTTGCCGAGGTCGTCGGTCGCCGCTATCCGGCAGTCCGCACCGGTCTGCGTCTTAAGCACCTGGTACGGCGGCTGCCCGACGACGATCGCGATCTGCTTCTCCGGGAAGACCTCGGCCTCGGTGAGTGGCTGCGGGTCGATGTCCCGGGACGAGATGTCCCGGGGCAGTACGCTCGGCGCGGCCTCGGCGCCGTTGGTCGGCGTGTCGCGCTCGTCGAGCACGATGAAGTACGAGGCGAGCCCGCACACGGTCAGCAGCACCACGGCGCCGAGCCCGGCGAGCAGGGCCTGCCATCGCTTGTGCGGGCGGGGGATGCGCAGGGGGTGATGGCCCGTCTCCGGCGGTACGGCAGCCGGTACCAGCCGCGACGGCGGGCCGGCGGGCCGGCTCGGGCGTGGGGCGAACGCCCGGCCCGGCCCCATGGGTGGCGGCGAGATCGGGTGCGGCGCCAGGCCACCGGGGGCTC
>JAEHDK010000294.1 GCA_016880465.1 Micromonosporaceae bacterium | reverse complement strand
GGATGACGCGGCGGCCGCGAGGCCGGCATGCCGCCACAGCCGGGCGCCGATGCCGACGGCCGCGGCCTCGTCCGGCTCCAGCGGGATGTCGGGGAGCGCGTACTCCCGCCGGGCGATGCGGTACCCCGCCTCGGCATCGGCGATGCTCGACGTGCCGGTCTCCAGCGGCACGCCCAGCTCGCGGAGCTCGGCCTTGTCCCGCTCGAACTTGCGCTGGAATGCCTCGTGCTCGCGCGGATCGTCGGCGTCGTGCTGGTAGCCCGGGACCGTCGCCGCGATCTGCGCCGCGGTGAGGAACCGCCGCGTGGACAGCAGGCAGATCACCAGGTTCACCAGGCGCTCGGTCCGGTTCCGCGACACGCTCTAGAACCTAGCAGCGTCCGTACGCATGTGCGTACGGCCCCGCCGGGCGGGTCGGCGGAAGCCGGCCGGGCGTGCGCGCTAGCGTCGGTCCGTGACGGAGCCTGGCGGGACGGCGGTGTCCGGCGGTACACCCGCGGGCACGACGGGGCGGGGACTGGTGCGCTGGCGGTCCGGCACCGTCGCGGCTACGCCCCGGCGGTGGCGGGGAGCCGTCGAGCTCGACGTCGTGCTCGACCGGCGAGCGGCGGAGGATCCGGACCGGGTCCGCGCCCTCGCGTACCCGGCCCTGGTCGGCGAGCCGGTCCCGGGCGACCGGGTCCTGCTCAACACCGGCGCGCTCGCGATGTCGCTGGGTACGGGCGGGTACGCGCTCGTCGTCGCGTTGCCGGACCGGTTGCCGCCCGACCCGCCGGGCGGGGCGGACCGGCGCACCGGGCACGTCGTGAAGGCGCGGTACACGCCGTTGCAGCCGATCGTCCTTGCCGCCGACGAGGTGGCCTCGCCGCACCGTGAGGTCCTCGTGGCGGCGGACGACCTCGGTGGCCTGCCGGTCGTCACCGCGGATCTGCACTCCGCGCTGCCGGCCGTGCTGGCCGGGATCCACGCGGACCGGCCGGAGGCCCGGGTCGCGTACGTGATGACCGACGGCGGTGCACTCCCGGCCTGGTTCTCCCGTACGCTCGCCGGCCTCGCCGACCGGCTGGCCGGCGTGGTCACCACCGGCCAGGCGTTCGGCGGCGACTGCGAGACCGTCAACGTCCACAGTGGACTTCTGACCGCCCGGCACGTACTGGGCGCCGACGTCGCGGTCGTCACTCAGGGCCCCGGCAACCTGGGCACCGGCAGCCACTGGGGGTTCTCCGGTGTCGCGATCGGCGAGGCGGTGAACGCGGCCGCGGTCCTGGGTGGCCGGCCGGTCGGCGCCCTGCGACTGTCCACAGCGGACACTCGACCGCGGCACCGCGGGGTGTCGCACCACAGTCTCACGGCGTACGGCCGCGTCGCGCTGGCGGCCGCGGACCTCGTGGTGCCGGCGGACCTCCCGCCCGACCTGGCCGAGGCGGTCCACTCGGCCCTGGCTCCGCTCGCCCGGCGGCACCGGATAGTGACCGTGCCGGTCGACGGGCTCGCCGAGGCGCTGCGGGACAGCCCGGTGCCGCTGGCCACCATGGGCCGCACCATCACCGACGACCCGACCTACTTCGTGGCCGCCGCGGCCGCCGGCCGGTACGCCGCTCGGCTCACCGCGCCGCCTAGCGACCAGAACGGCTGACGGTCGCGCTCACATGCTGGCGATGAGCCGTTCGACCCGCTCGTCGTACGCCCGGAACGGGTCCTTGCACAGGACCGTACGCTGCGCCTGGTCGTTGAGCTTGAGGTGCACCCAGTCGACGGTGAAGTCGCGCCGCCGCTCCTGAGCGTGCCGGATGAACTCGCCCCGCAGCCGCGCGCGGGTGGTCTGCGGCGGAGTCTCCTTGGCCTCGAAGATCTCTAGATCGGTGGCCACCCGGTCGACCTGCCCGCGCCGCTCGAGCAGCCCGTAGAGGCCGCGCCGGCGGCGCAGGTCGTGGTAGGCGAGATCCATCTGGGCGACCCGCGGGTGGGACAGCGGCAGGTCGTGCTTGCGCTGGTACGACTCGATCAGCCGCAACTTCGTCACCCAGTCGATCTCCCGGGCGACCGGCTCGAGGTCGCCGGTCTCGACCGCCTGCAGGACCCGGCCCCACAGCTCGACGACCCGCTTGCCGATCAGGTCACCGCCGCGCCGCTCGACGAACTCGCTCGCCTTGGCGAAGTACTCCTGCTGGATCTCCAGCGCGCTGGCCTCCTTGCCGTTGGCGAGCCGGACCTTGCGCCGCCCGGTGATGTCGTGGGACACCTCGCGGATGGCCCGGATGGGGTTCTCCAGCGAGAGATCGCGCATCGCCACCCCGGCCTCGACCATGCGCAGCACGATGTCCGCGCTGCCCACCTTCAGCAGCGTGGTGACCTCGTTCATGTTCGAGTCGCCGACGATCACGTGCAGCCGGCGGTACCGCTCGGCGTCGGCGTGCGGCTCGTCGCGGGTGTTGATGATCGGCCGGCTGCGGGTGGTCGCCGACGAGACGCCCTCCCAGATGTGCTCGGCCCGCTGGGACAGGCAGTAGACCGCGCCGCGCGGGGTCTGCAGCACCTTGCCGGCCCCGCAGACCAGCTGGCGGGTGACGAGAAACGGGATCAGCACGTCGGCGAGCCGGCCGAACTCGCCGTGCCGCGAGACGAGGTAGTTCTCGTGGCAGCCGTACGAGTTGCCGGCCGAGTCGGTATTGTTCTTGAATAGGTAGATC
This sequence comes from Micromonosporaceae bacterium, assembly GCA_016880465.1. Classification (GTDB taxonomy): domain Bacteria; phylum Actinomycetota; class Actinomycetes; order Mycobacteriales; family Micromonosporaceae; genus EFPC-2. Next base: position 811 of record JAEHDK010000294.1, on the reverse strand, counting down.
TCGCCGGCGATGCCCTCGTCGTGCAGCCGCTTCTCCGCATCGACGAGCAGACCCTCGAGGATCCGCTCCCCGGCGCGGTCGTGCACGACGAGGTCGGTCACCGAGTCGCATTCCGGAGTCGCATACTCCGGGTGCGAGCCGACGTCCAGGTACAGCCGCGCGCCGTTACGCAGGAACACGTTGGACGAGCGGCCCCAGGACACCACGCGGCGGAACAGGTAGCGAGCGACCTCGTCCGGGGACAGCCGGCGCTGCCCGCGGTACGTACAGGTGACCCCGTACTCCGTTTCGAGGCCGAAGATTCGCCGGTCCATGCACTGACACTAGTCCGCGTGATGCGCGTCGCGTAGTGCGCAACGCGATGCGCTGGGTGAGTGCGCCCCGGACGGCGCACCCGCGTTATGGTGTCCGGTGCGGCGGTCGGCTCCCCTATGCTCCCGCCGCGCTTGGCAGACGGGGGTACGGGTAGCGCGGGAGGCGGCGCGGCGATGAGGCTTACGGTGGGCGCGCTCACCAACAACAGCGAGCGGCTGCTGCCCGACCTGATGGCGTCGGTGCGCGAGGGGTTGGCTGGCGTTGAATCGTGGCGGCTCGTGGTCGTGGACAGCGGCTCCCAGGACCGGACCGTGGCCGTGGCGCGCGAGCTGGCCGCCGAGGCCACCATCGTCGAGCTGCCCAACCTCGGCTTCGCGGCGCTGGCCAACGCCGCTGCGGCGGCCGACCCGCTGGCCGACGCGGTCCTGCTGCTGAGCCAGACCGCCCGGTTGCAGCCCGGCTGCGCCGCCCAACTGCTCGCCGCGGTCCAGCGTCC
>JAEHDK010000293.1 GCA_016880465.1 Micromonosporaceae bacterium | reverse complement strand
GGGCACGGCACCGATCCCGGTCATCGCGTCGGCGGTCGCGAGCCGGCAGCCGGGCCTGACGGCAGCACTCGACCAGCAGTTCTTCCCGCTACGGGTGGCCGGTACGGCGGCCCGCCTGCCCGGTTTCGACCGGGACGAGTTCGTGATGGTGCCCCGGCAGGCGCTGCCCGCGCTGAACCTGCCGCCGACCGGGCTGCTGGTCGCCGGGGCGGGCGCGGACCCGGCTGCGGTACGCGCCGCGGCCCAGTTGCACGCGCCGCCTGACCGGGCGATTCCGGTGGAGGTCGTCGCGCGGGCGGCCATCCGGAGCAAGCTCGAGCGGTCCGCGTTCAACGACGGGATCTCGCTGGCCTTCACGGCCGGCATCGCGGCCGCCGTCCTGGCCGGCCTGCTCGGCATCGCGCTCGCGCTGGTGGTGGACGCGGGTGCGCGGGGGCGGGCGCTGTCCCTGCTGCGGACGATGGGGCTCGGGCCGCGGCAGGCCCGCCGGCTGCTGCTGATCGAGTTGATGCCGCTGATGGCCACCGCGCTCGTAGCCGGTGGCGCGCTGGGCGTCGTCATGCCCCGACTGCTGTCGTCCACGCTGGGGCTCACCGAGTTCACGGCCGGCACACCGGTACCCACGACGTTCGATGGGGCCGCAGCGGGGCTGCTGGCCGGTCTGTTCGCCGTCCTGGTGGTCGGCGGCGTCCTCACCGAGGCGGCCACGAACCGGCGGCTCGGACTGGGTCAGGTGCTGCGGGTGGGCAACTGACCGGGCGCGGCGCCGGGCCGCTCCGACCGAGGTGCCGACCGCTCACCCGAAACGGGAAGAGCGAGGACCTGGATCACGTCCTCGCTCTTGCTCCGACGATCGCGTCAACCGACCGGTGCCCGGCTCACTCGCCCTGGCGCTGCTGGGGAATCTGCCCCTGCAGCAGGGCGCGCACCTCCGACTCCCGGTAGCGACGGTGCCCGCCAAGCGTACGGATTGCGCTCAGCTTGCCCGCCTTCGCCCACCGGGTCACGGTCTTCGGGTCGACACGGAACATCGACGCAACCTCGGCCGGGGTGAGCAGCGGCTCTGGTTCGTGCGTACGCGATGCCATCGGTCACTCCTCCACAGATCCCTACAAACGACGGCCGGGGTCACGCCGGCCGACGCCTTCCCATGGTCCGGCTAGTCCCCGATGTCCGACATGGCCCGAACGGCTGAAGGTACCTGTCTACCCGGATGATGTATGACCGATTTTTCCCGTCTTACTGGTGCAGATCATGTCTAATTCGGACGGTTCCTGGCTATGAGTAGCTGCTCGATCACGAGAAAAGTTAGCAGTAACCCGGGCGATTCCACCATCTCGACTAGTTGCATCGTTCCAGCAGGTGAACGGCCCGCCACCGCGCCACGAGTGTCTCGTACGCCTCGGTCGCGCCGTCCGTGTCGCCCCCGGCGAGCCCGGCCAGCCCGGCCGCGACGAGCCCGGGCGAGTCGTCCTCCGTCAATGTCCCGTCGCCGAGCAGGTCGACCAGGCCGCCGTAGTCCAGCTCGACCACCGAGCGCGGATGGAAGTCCTCCAGCCACCGGGCGCCCTCCTCGACCGCCGCGGTGATCGGCACCTCGCCGACCGCGCGGCGCAGCGTCGACACCGCCCGGTGCGCCCGGCGCCGGGCCCGGGAGATCTCGGTGCGGTAGCGCAACACCCGGCGCCCCGGTCGCAGCGACAGCTCCCGCTCGTCCTGGTCGACGAACACGAACCAGCGCAGGGGTACGCCCCACGTGGCGACCTGCTCGTGCACCCGCGGCATCCCCCGTTCGAGGACGGTCGCACCGCTGCGCCAGTCGTCGACGATCGCCCGGGCGAGCCCGGCCAGGATCGGTGGCACGAGTGCGTCCGCGATCACCGACGGCACGCCGTGCCGCGCCTCCAGGGCCGCCTCGGCGATCCGGAACCGCAGGTTCCACGGGCACACCAGCAGCGTGTCGTCGGTCTCCAGCACGTACGCGTCGTCCGGCAGGTCGGGCAGCCGGGTCCAGCCCGCACCGAGCGCCGCCAGGACGGTCGTACGCTGCCGGTCCGGCCCGTCCGCGGGCGCCACCGCGCGGCCCTCCTTCACGTACCGGCGCCAGTACAGCTGCCGTTCGCGGTCGAACGCGCTGAGGGGCTCGTACACCCGCAGGTACGAGGCGAAGAGCGACGGCACGTCGCGATCCTCGCACGGCTTCGCACTAGGCTCGGCTTCGTACCGGCATCACCGGCGCGTTTCTGGCGGCCGCCCGACAAGGACGGGCAGCCCTCCACACTGGACACGGGAGCGGACATGGGCGTCTTCTCTGCCGAGGCGGCATCGGACCATCAGGGCCACGAACAGGTGGTGTTCTGCGCGGACAAGCAGACCGGCCTGCGGGCCATCATCGGCATCTACTCGACCGCACTCGGCCCGGCACTGGGCGGTACGCGGTTCTACCCGTACCCGAGTGAGGCCGACGCGATCCACGACGTCCTGGAGCTGTCTCGCGGCATGGCGTACAAGAACGCGCTTGCCGGGCTCGACCTCGGTGGCGGCAAGGCCGTCATCTGGGGCGACCCGGACCAGCTCAAGACCGAGCCGCTGCTCCGCGCGTACGGCCGGTTCGTCCAGTCGCTCGGCGGCCGTTACTACACCGCGTGCGACGTCGGCACGTACGTCGCCGACATGGACGTCATCGCCGCCGAGACCCGCTTTGTCACCGGCCGGTCGGTGGAGTACGGCGGTGCCGGCGACTCGTCCGTCCTCACCGCGTGGGGCGTCTACCAGGGCATGCGGGCGGCGGTCGAGCGGGTGTGGGGTACGCCGTCCGTCCGCGGCCGGCGGGTCGGCATCGCCGGACTCGGCAAGGTCGGTCGTTACCTGGTCGGCCACCTGCTCGACGACGGGGCGAACGTGGTGGCCGCCGACGTGAACCCGAAGGCGCTCACCTGGGCCCGGGAGAAGTACCCGCAGGTCGACCTCGTACCCGACACGATGACCCTGATCACCTCGGACATCGACGTCTACGCGCCCTGCGCCCTCGGCGGCGCGCTGAACGACAAGACGGTACCGGTCCTGCGCGCCAAGGTCATCGCGGGCGCGGCGAACAACCAGCTCGCCCACCCCGGCATCGAGAAGACGCTGGCCGAGCGCGGCATCCTGTACGCACCGGACTATGTGGTGAACGCCGGCGGTGTGATCCAGGTCGCAGACGAGATCAGCGGATTCAACTTCGAGCGGGCGAAACTGCGCGCCACGAGGATCTACGACACGACCTGGCAGATCTTGACACAGGCCGACACCGAGGGCGTGCCGCCCGCCGTGGCCGCCGACCGCCGGGCGGAGCGCCGGATCGCCGAGGTGGGACGGCTGCGCCAGATCCTCGTCTGACCTGCACGTACGCCAGCCGCGGCCGAGCGGCCCGGCAGCGGCCGGCCGGCTCTCGCGCGGCCCTCCGGGCGGTTCCCCCGGCCGGCTCCGGCGAGTCCCGCCGACGCGACCGCAACACGCGAAACCGTAAGGACCCAAGGTGCCGAACCGGGGTTGCCCCATGTACCGTAAGAGCCACGAGAGATGCCTGACGTCATCGGGGCCCGCCCGGGGCAGCCCCGTAATTCTGTGCGAGGGG
>JAEHDK010000292.1 GCA_016880465.1 Micromonosporaceae bacterium | reverse complement strand
TGTACGCCCACCCCGACGATGTGGACTTCAGCGCCGCCGGCACCATCGCCCGCTGGGTCGACGAGGGTCTCGAGGTGGCGTACACCATCGTGACGCGGGGCGACGCCGGTGGCTTCGACGCGACGCCGCGGGACCAGATGCCGATCCTGCGCGAGGCCGAGCAACGCGCCGCCGCGGCCGCCATCGGGGTCAAGCAGGTGGAGTTCCTCGAGGGGTACAGCGACGGCACGGTCACGTCCACTCTGGGACTACGCAAGGACATCGCCGCGGCGATCCGCCGGTTCCGGCCGGACCGGGTGCTCACCAGCGCCCCATTGCGCCGGTGGGAGCGGCTGGCCGGCCCGAGCCATCCGGACCACCTGGCGGTCGGTGAGGCGACCACCTGCGCGGTGTACCCGGACGCCCGCAACGAGTTCGCGTTCCCCGACCTGGTCGAGGCCGGGCTCGGTCCGTGGACGGTCCGCGAGATCTGGTACAGCGGCGGACCGGCACCGGACCACCCGGTCGACATCACCGACGTGTACGACCGGAAGCTCGCCGCGCTGCGCGCCCATCTCACACAGGTGTCCCATGTGGACATCGAGCCGTTCGTACGGGGCCGGTTGGCCGGCACGGCGGCCGAGGCCGGGCTGCCCGAGGGCCACTTCGCCGAGGCGTTCACGATCGTCCGGACGGCGTACTGAGCCGGCCGAGCCGGGTCAGACGAGCCGCCGGTCCGCGGCCCACCGGGACAGCTCGTACCGGTTGGACATCTGCAGCTTCCGGAGCACGTTCGAGACGTGCGTCTCCACGGTCTTGATGGAGATGAACAGCTCCTTGGCGATCTCCTTGTACGCGTACCCCCGGGCCAGCAGCCGCAGTACCTCGCGCTCGCGATTCGTCAGCTGGTCGAGCTCCGGGTCGGCGACGGGCGTGTCCGGCCGGGCGGCGAACGCGTCGAGGACGAAGCCGGCCAACCGGGGGCTGAAGACCGCGTCACCGTCGGCCACCCGGCGGATCGCCGCGGTCAGCTCGTCGGGCGAGATGGTCTTCGTGACGTAGCCGCGGGCGCCGGCCCGGATGAGCCCGATCACATCCTCGGCCGCGTCCGAGACGGACAGGGCGAGGAACCGTACCTGCGGGTGGCTGCGGCGCACCTGGTCGAGAACCGCACGCCCGCCGCCATCGGGCATGTGTACGTCCAGCAGGACGACATCCGGCTCCAGCGCGGCGATCCGGGCGATGGCCTCGGGCACCGTACTCGCCTCGCCGACCACCTCAACCGGTACGCCCGGCTCGTCGGGCTCGTCGCCCCGCCGCGACAGCTCGGCACGCACGCCGGCGCGGAACATCGCGTGGTCGTCGACCAGGAAGACCCGCAGCTGCTGGCGCACGTCGTCGCCGCGCTCGGTCATGGCGTCGTCTCCTTCATCACCGGCAGGTAGAGCCGGACCTCGGTACCCTCCGCGGGTTGGCTGCGGATCTCCGCACGGCCGCCGTGCCGGTTCATCCGGCCGACGATCGAACCCCGTACCCCGTGTCGATTGTCCTGCACAGCGGACAGGTCGAAGCCGGTACCCCGGTCGCGCACGAACACGCTCACCAGCTCGGGCTCCACCTCGGCGTAGAGGGAGACGGTCTGCACCTTGGCGTGCCGCGCCGCGTTGACCAGCGCCTCCCGCGAGGCGGCGACGAGCGCGGCCAGCCGCTCGTCGACCGCGCGGTCGCCGACCACGACGGTCTCCACCGCGATCGCGTAGGTGTCCTCGACCTCGGCCGCGACCTCCTCCAGGGCGGCCGAGAACCGCTCGCTGGGCGATCCGGTGGGCTTGTAGAGCCAGTTGCGCAGCGTACGTTCCTGCAGGCGGGCGAGTCGCTGGACGGCCTTGGTGTCGGCCGCGCTGCGCTGGATCAGCGCGAGCGTGTGCAGCACCTGGTCGTGCACCATCGCGGCCAGCTCGGCGCGCTCCTGCTCGCGGATCCGGGCCTCCCGTTCGGCGCGCAGCTGGCCGAAGATCCGCCAGAGCATCGGCGCCGCGACCAGCGCGACGCCGCCGATGCCGACGAAGGCGAGCAGCGCGCCGTTGATGATCGAGGAGATGCCGGACTTGGAGACCGGCGAGAACACCGCAACGATCGCGATGATGCCGACCGCGACGAGTACGGCGCCGCCGAGGAAGCGGATCAGCAGCGAGCTACGCCGGTCACCCGGGCCGAACACGGAGCCGAGCCAGCGGGGACCGGCACCGCGCCCCCGCCGATTGGGTGCCGTCTGGTGCCAGATGACCCCGGCGCCGACCGCGATCACCGCGACGAGCCAGCCGAGCGCGGAGTTGACGCCGCCCCAGCCGAGCAGCGACTGCACGAGGAGTACGCCCGCCCCGATCGCGAGGAAGGGCAGTGCCCCGGCGAGGTCCCGGCGCGGCGGCCGTGGGCCCGGGATGCCGTTCGGCGGGCTCGGGACCGGTTGGGCCGGCAGTACCGCCCAGAACACCGCGTACAGGAGTGCGCCCAACCCATGCAGGCCCAGCAGGACGACGAACGCGACCCGCAGGTACACCGCCGACACGCCAAGGTGCGCCGCGATGCCGGACGCGACCCCGGCAACGAACCGGTCGTCGGGTCGCCGGTACAGGCGGCGTGGCGGGGCGATCGGCCGGCTGATCGGTCCTCCTCGGTGGTGTTCGCGGGCTGGGCCAGCTTGGCCGGGCCTGTTGGGGCGCCCTGGGCTTCGATCGTCACACGGTCCGACCGCAGCGGCCATCGGGACGACCCGGTACTTTTCCCCGCGCGAACTCAGGGTCCGCTCAGGGTCCGTGCCTGAGGCATGTCAGGCGGGCGCGGCGCGACGATCGATCCATGACGAACGACGCGACCGCCGACGAGCCCGGCCGTCCGGGCAGCGCAGCGTCCGCGGAACCGACCGCGGAGTCCAGCGCCGAGATTAAGGCCGAGCCGGAGCCGAGCGGATCGAGCAGCTGGCGTGCGGGCGAGCCGGAG
>JAEHDK010000291.1 GCA_016880465.1 Micromonosporaceae bacterium | reverse complement strand
GTCACCACGGTGGACGTCGCCGCCCTACGACGGGAAGCCGAACAACGCTCGGTCGCGCTGCTACGCCGCGCCGGCATCGACGTACCCCACCGCTGGCCGATCGTACCGGCCGACAACTGGGGCTAGGCCGGCCCTTTCAACCTGGCATGGTCGGCAACCGGCCACCCGCATCCCCCGAGGCTGAACTGGCTCAGCAGGTCGCGGGCGGCCGTTCCGCATACCGTGAGGGCGCTAGCCGAGGTCCTGTTCGACCGAGAACTCTATGTTGTTGCCGTCGGGATCGCGGACGAGGCAGATGTAGCCGACGACCGGGTTGCGGTACATCGGGCCGAGCACGAGCGTGCCTTCCGCCTTGGCGATGGCGGCGATGCGGTCGATGTCCGCGCGGCTGTCCATCGAGATCCCGAGATGGCTGATCGAGGTGAGGAAGGTGTACTCCTCCTTCATCTCGTCGCCGACGACGTCCCGGGGGAGAGAACCCTCGATGAGGACGATGACGAAGCGAGCGCCGTTCGGGGTAATGTCGCGCTCGTTTGCGATCCATGCGGTGCGCAGCCCGGTCTCGGGGTCCTCCCGAGTCGAGACCACACGCATGCTGGTGTGCTTGGCGTAGAAGGCCAGTTGGGCATTCAAGTTGCGAACCGGCAGCGCGATATGTGTCAATAGAGTGTTCGGCGGGCGCTCTTCCGCAGCGGTGCTGTCCGCAGCCTGAGCCTGGGTCATCGTCTTACTCCGTTCCCTGTTATTTGAGGACCTGCCAGACGAGCGCTCAGTGCAGCAACACGAGTTTGCCGCGGACTTCGTCGTTGGCCATCAGCTCGTGAGCCCTGGCGACCTCGTCGATCGGCAGCCGCCGGTCGATGATCGACTTTAGCTGCCCGGACCAGCAGAAGCTCAACATCTGCTCGAAGTCGGCGAACGAGTAGCTCGCCGAGCCGAGCAGGCTGACATCGCGGTGGTACACCGTCGGCAGGTGCAGCTGCACGGTGTCTCCGGTCGTCGTACCGCAGAAGACGAGCCGGCCTCCCGGGCGCAGCGCGCGGATCGACGCGTCGAACAGCGCGGGTCCGAGGTGGTCGAGAACGATGTCCACGCCCCGGCCGTCGGTGAGGTCGAGGGCCCGGGCCGCGACATCGGTCGTCGTGGTGTTGATGCCCTCGTCGGCACCGTGCTCACGCCCGAAGTCGAGCTCGGCTTCCGTCCGGGCCGTGACGATGACCCGCGCTCCTGCTCGCTTGGCGAGATGGACGGACGCGATCGTGACACCGCTGGCAGCGGCATGGACGAGTAGCGTCTCGCCGATCCTCAGCCGTCCGCTGACGAACAGGGACTGCCACGCCCGCGAGTAGACAGTCGGCAGGATGGCGGCCTCGACCAGATCCATATGGTTGGGAACCGCGAGCGCGTGGCTCGCCGGAACCGCGACAAGTTCGCCGTAGCCGCCGTTGACGCTCCCGCCGATCACTGTCTTGGCGGCGCACAGGTTGTCCGCGCCCTGACGGCAGAGCCCGCATGTGCCGCACGAGATGGACGGGTTGATGACCACCCGCTGACCGATCCGCGCTGGGTCGACGCCGGGCCCGACTGCCTCGATCGTGCCGGCGAAGTCCATCCCGGCGATGTGCGGGAGCTGGAAATGCGGCAGTAGGGCCGGCCCGCTGCGCTGGAGCAGGTCCAGCCTGTTCAGCCCGACCGCTACCGCCCTGACGACGACGTCGCCGGGCCCCGCGACCGGGTCGGGGAAGTCAGCGATCTCCAGCACGTTCGGCCCCCCGTGGGACCGGTACAGGGCTGCCCTCACATCTGGGACCCTACGCGCCGACCTCGAGATTAACAAGACGGCATCTTGTAATGCGATACGGACTGGGCTGGCCTGAGCCACCCCGCCCGATACCGCGAGCACCTGTTGCGGTAGGTCGCGGCAGTCCGACGATCTCCGAGCGCAAACGGCCGTTGACAGGTCGCCGAGGCGCGGGCAGAGTACCCACAATGCGGACCGTTGGTTCGCAATGCAAGATGCCGGGAAGTGGTGGTACCGAGTGCCTGCCGTCGTTCGAAAAGATCCCGCCTGGTCTCGTGCCGTGTCCGCCGACGCGCCGTGCCCGGGAGTGGCCCGGTGACCGAACCTACCCCCGCCGGTGGCGCCGCGCTCGCCGATCTGCTGGTGGTTGGTGGTGACGTGGTGACGATGGATGCGGGTCGTCGGGTGGTGGCTGGTGGGTGTGTGGTGGTTGGCGGTGGCCGGATTGTGGGTGTTGGTGGTGGGGAGGCGATGCGGGCGCGGTTTGTGGGTACGCCGGAGCTTGACGCGCGTGGGTGTGTGGTGGTGCCCGGCTTGATCAACGC
>JAEHDK010000290.1 GCA_016880465.1 Micromonosporaceae bacterium | reverse complement strand
TCACCGCCGCCGCGGCCCGTTTCACCCAGCCGAACTCCTACTTCCAGGACGCCGGACGCTACGTCAGCGACACCACCACCGGCCACGGCCGCGTCGAACGCCGCGACATCCGGGTCGCGGACGCCGGGGGCATCGACTTCCCGCATGCAGCCCAGGTCTTTCAGATCATCCGCCGCAGCAAGAAACCCGGCTGGCCGGGCTGGGACCGCAAGGAGGTCGTCTTCAGTATCACCGCCCTGACCGGCACGCAGGCAGGGCCCGCTGACCTGGCCCGATACACCAGAGGCCACTGGTCCGTGGAGAGCAAGAGGTCTCGCATTCGTCGACAATGTGCCCTGCCTCGCCTTCTGCGGGAGTCTAAGCCACTTGTCGTGTACGTTCTCGCGTGTCTTGCCTTAGACCTACTTGCGAGCCAGGTCCGATCCGCCGATCCCGCACCGGTCTCCGAACCACAACTGGCCGGCGGCGTGTCCCGATAGGCAGAAACACCGCCTGTCGGGCGGTTGGTTGATCTCCTGGCGTCGATCGGGGCGCGCGGCTTTCTGGTACCATCGCCCATCGCCGGTTGCCGGAGGGCGCACGCAGGGAGTACTTGATGGACCGGGACCCCTTGACGCTGTCTGTCGTCGTGCCGATGTTCAACGAGGAAGCGATGGTGCACCTCTTCGCGGCACGGGTCCGGCCTCTGCTGGACGTCAGCGGCGAGGCGTATGAGCTCCTCGTGGTCGATGACGGCAGCACGGACAACACCGCAGCCCTTCTGCTCGGAATGCGGCGGTTGTGGCCGCAGCTACGGGTCGTGCGATTGCGACGCAACAGCGGTCACCAGACGGCCCTCACCGCCGGCCTGCACCTTGCGTACGGCGATTACGTGGTGAGCATCGATGCCGATCTGCAGGACCCTCCTGAGAAGATCCTCGATATGCTAGCGCTGGCGCGCGCCCAGAACCTCGACATCGTCTACGGCGTCCGGGACAACCGCAGCGTTGACACGATCTTCAAGCGGCGCACCGCCGAAATCTATTACGGGCTGATGCGTCGCGTGGTCGCCAGGGGGCTGCCGCACAACGCCGGCGACTTCCGGTTGCTCAGCCGGGCGGCGGTAGACGTGCTCAAGCAGCTACCGGAGCAGCAGCCCGTCTACCGCCTGCTCGTGCCGTGGATCGGGTTCCCCAGCGGTGAGGTCACGTATACCCGGGCGGAGCGTGCCGCCGGCCGGACCAAGTACCCGCTGTCCGCCATGATCCGGCTGGCCGTGCAGAGTCTGGTCAGCTTCTCCGCGGCACCGCTGCGCGTGGCCACCTGGATCGGCCTCGGAGGTTTCCTGCTCTGCCTGCTGCTTCTCGGGTACAGCTTGTTCGGGTTCTTCATGGGCAACACCGTCGTAGGCTGGACCTCGCTGTTCGCCGGGGTGATGTTCATCGGCAGCATCCAACTTGTATGCCTGGGACTCCTTGGCGAGTACGTTGCGCGTATCTATTCGTCGTTGCAGGGCCGGCCAGCCTACCTGATCTCATACGACTCAGCGGTGCACATTAGCAGCCCCGAGCCCGTGGCCACCCTCCGCTCGTAGTTGGGTCCGCATCAGCCGCCGTTGACAAGTCCACCAACGCGAAGCCAGCCCAAAACGATGGAGTCAGGGCTCGGCGCTGCCGGCGCCCACGGTCCCACAGAATCGTTCATCTCACGGCGAGATGACCCGTCTCAGCCACCCAGTGCGGGATCGCGCTGCAGTGAGCTCGCGTCGTAGATGTAGAGGTTTGGGCCGGTGAGACCGTCGTCGGCCATCCGCCGCAGGTAGCTGGCCCGCTCCCTGATGTTTGGCAGCTCCCACTTCGACTCGCCCATCCCCGTCGCGCCGAACACTCGGAGCAGGGGCAGATTGTCGGTGACGGCCTGGTAGAACGCCTGCTCAGCGACGTACCTCGGGTCGGCGAGGTATCTCCCTCGCATCGTGCTGCTGAGGATGAGGTACTGGGGATGCTCGAGCCGAGCCCCTTCGCTGAGGTACAGCTTCCCGTCCCGAACCACGAACTCCGTGAATATAATTGCGCCGCCCTGGCCTGGGTTGAACGGGCTGTATCCCTCATAGATGGAGTTCTCTGGCGTGGCACCGATACTGTCGGCGTACTGCTTCGCGGTCTTTCGCGTGTCCGGCGCGGCCAGCGAGTAGTCGATCGCCAGTGCGCCCGCCAGGTTGTTAGTCAGGACCAACACGCCCAAGACCACGAGAAGCGTCCGAATCCCAAATCTGGCGATGCGGTGGCCGCGGGGTAGTTTACCCCAGAGCGCGCAGAACGCGGCGTGGATGCCGAGGGCGGCGAACAGCAGTGGGGTCACATGCATCGGCATACCCCAGCGGTCCCAGTGCAGCGGTAGCGCGCTCAGCACGATCCACAGAACGCGCCGGTCCACAACGGGACGCTCGTCAGCGAATGACGGTAGACACTCCACACCACCCCCGCGAGGGCGGCAATACCGACGATGACGCCGGCGGACCGGAGGAAGGAGTCGATGTAGAACCAGGCGTTGCCGGTCCATCCGAGCCCATCCGCGCCGAGGTGGGTCGGACGCGACTCGTTGACGATGGCATCGCGCACACCCCCGTAGTTGATGAACAGGACTGGCGAAACCACAAACGCCATCCCGATCAACGTCGCCACCGAAAGCGCGCCGTGAGCGGGTATGAGCCGCCAACGTTGCGTCCGTACTGCCGCAATCACGACCACCACGGCGACCATGATCCCCATGATCGCCGCCGGGTACTTGATGGTGACTCCGGCACCG
>JAEHDK010000289.1 GCA_016880465.1 Micromonosporaceae bacterium | reverse complement strand
GTGTCCGGGCCGCCGCAGCACGCCGCCCCGGCGGGCGCGCAGCGGCACCACGTGCCCCGGCCGGGCCAGGTCCGTCGGCCCGGTCGCCGGGTCGGCCAGCAGCCGGATCGTGTGCGCCCGGTCGGCCGCCGAGATCCCGGTCGAGACGCCCTCGCGCGCGTCGACCGTGACCGTGTACGCCGTGCCACGGCGGTCCTGGTTGGTGTGGCACATCGGCGGCAGCTCGAGCCGGTCGCAGTCGTCCTCGGTGAGCGGGGCGCAGATGTAGCCGGACGTGTACCGCACCATGAACGCCACCAGCTGGGGCGTGGCCATCTCGGCGGCGAAGATGAGATCGCCCTCGTTCTCCCGGTCGGCGTCGTCCACGACGACCACCGGCCGGCCGGCGGCGATGTCGGCGACCGCCCGCTCGACGGTGCTGAACTGCGTCATCGGGCCACCAGCTTCTCCACGTACTTGGCGAGCACGTCCACCTCCAGGTTGACCCGCTCCCCGACCCCCTTGTGGCCCAGAGTCGTGGCGGCGAGCGTGGTGGGGATCAGGCCGACGGTGAACCAGTACCGCTCGGCCGCGACCACGGTGAGCGAGACCCCGTCGACCGTGACCGAGCCCTTCTCGACCACGTACCGGGCGAGATCCTCGGGCAGCGAGATGCGGACCGTCTCCCACTGCCCCGCGGGCGCACGGTCCACAATGGACCCGACGCCGTCCACATGCCCCTGCACGAGGTGACCGCCGAGCCGGTCGCCGAGCCGGGCCGCCCGTTCCAGGTTGACCGGATCGCCCACCCGCAGCGTGCCCAGCGTCGAGCGGCGCAGGGTCTCCCCCATCACGTCGGCGGTGAACATGCCCTCGACCGCGTCCACGACGGTGAGGCATACGCCGTCGACCGCGATCGAGTCGCCCGGCCGCGCGTCCGACGTGACCACCGGCCCGCGCACGGACAGCCGCGCCGACCCGCCACCGGCGACGGGCTCGACCGCCACCACGACGCCGAGCTCCTCCACGATCCCCGTGAACACCTATGCCTCCCTCGTGGGTACCGCGTCGACTCGCAGATCAGGGCCGATCATCGTGACGTCGACGATCTCCAGCTCGACCGCGTCGGCGAGCGTGCCCACGCCGGCCGGCCCGAGCGCGGGCGCGCCGCCACCGAGCAGCTTCGGGGCGAGGTACGCGACCACCCGGTCGACGAGTCCGGCGCTCAGCATCGAGCCGGCGAGTGTCGGCCCGCCCTCCAACAGTGCCGACCGCACGCCCCGCAGGTAGAGCGCGCGCAGCAGCGCACCGGGATCGACCTGGCCATCCACTGTGGACCCTACCTCCGCGGCGGTCACCACCCAGGTGGGTGCCGCGTTGTCGCGCACCCGGGCAGTGGCGGGGGTACGCCCGTGACTGTCCACCACGACCCGCAGCGGCTGGCGGATCGCGAGGGTACCGTCGCGCAGGTTGCGGACGGTCATCCGCGGGTCGTCGGCGAGCACCGTACCCACGCCGAGGATGACGGCGTCCACTGTGGACCGCAGGCGGTGTACGTCGCTGCGGGACTCCTCCGAAGTGATCCACATGCTGGTGCCGTCGGCCGCCGTGGACCGGCCGTCCAGGGTGGCCGCGAGCTTCCAGATCAGGTACGGCCGGTGCCGCTGGACGGCGGTCAGCCAGGCGGTGTTGCCGGCGGCGGCCTCGGCCCCGCGTAGCCCGAGCACCACCTCGATACCGGCGTCGTGCAAGGCCCGGGCGCCGCCCGCGCCGACCGGGTCGGGATCGGCGACGCTGGCCACCACGCGCCGGACGCCCGCGTTGGTCAACGCGGTGGTGCAGGGGCCGGTGCGGCCGGTGTGGTTGCAGGGCTCCAGCGTGACGACCGCCGTACCGCCCCGCGCCCGCTCACCGGCCTGGGCCAGCGCGACGATCTCGGCATGCGGGCCACCCGCGTACGCGTGGAAGCCCTCGCCGACCACCTGGTCGTTCTCGTCGAGGATCACGCAGCCCACGACGGGGTTCGGGCTGGTCGTACCGAGGCCCCGCGCGGCGAGCGCGATCGCGCGGACCATCGCCTCGTCCTCGGCCGGGCTGATGCCCATCTCGCCCCTTCGTCGTCGCAGCCGGATCGCGCGGCGGCAGGGGCAACGCTGGCCGAGTGCGCGCACGAGCACACCCGTCGCCCGCGCTGTCTCCCATCCGGACTTTGACCGTCGGCCCTGGGTTCGCACCAGGTCCACCGGTCTCTGGATGGGACCGGGTCGCGGGCTCGCCAGCGGCGCTCTGCGCCCCTGGTCACCGCCGGTTCGGAGTTTCACCGAGTCCCGCCAGCGCGTGGTGGGTACCACCGTGAGTGTCGCACGCTCCCGGCCGGCCAGCGAGGGGACCTAGGTCACAAGGCACCGACGGCCGAAGTCGGGTCAGCTGGTCCGGCGGTCGACCGCCACGTACGAGCCGGGCTGGTTCTTCGCGACGCTCTTCATCTCCGACGCGATCGCGATGACCTCGCGCGGGTCGCCGTACGGCCGGTTGGTCGACAGCGCCACGCCGATCGAGATGGTGACGAGGTTGGCGTGGTGGATCTGGCCCCGCCGGTCGGTCAGCTCCAGGAAGCCGCGCCGGGCGTCGACGGCGTCGTAGAGCTCGTCGGCGGTGGCCTCGAAGTCGACCACCGCCTTCTCGGTCAGCGGGCGTACCTGTTCCGGGGTGCAGATCACGATGAAGTCGTCGCCGCCGATGTGGCCGAGGAAGGCCGACGGCTGGCCGACGCCGACGGCGGCCCGGGTCAGCGACCGGGCGAGTGCGGAGATGAACTCGTCGCCGCGGACGAACCCGTACGCGTCGTTGACGCTCTTGAACCGATCTATGTCGATGTGGCAGACCGCGTAGTCGGTGCCGCCGCGTATCCGTTCGTTGATCTCCCGGACGATCCGGCTGTTGCCGGGCAGCCCGGTGAGCGGGGAGACCTCCCGGAACTCCTGGTTACGCCGCAGCATCGAGCGCACCCGGGCGATCAGCTCGAGCGTGTCGAACGGCTTGAC
>JAEHDK010000288.1 GCA_016880465.1 Micromonosporaceae bacterium | reverse complement strand
ATGCGGCACTGGACGCGATCGCCCGCGCCATCGAGACCAACGCCGAGGAGATCGCCGCCGAGAATGCGAGGGACCTGGCCGCCGGAGAGGCGAGGCGGATCGGCGCCGGCCTGCTCGACCGGCTCGACGCGTTGCAACGAGTGGCCGCCGCCGCACCCGGCGGGCCGATGCTCGTGGTCGCCGGGCCGGGGACCGGCAAGACCCGCACGGTGACGCACCGGATCGCGTACCTGTGCGCCGACCTCGGCGTGCCGCCGGAGCACTGCCTCGCGGTCACGTTCACCCGGCGGGCGGCGGAGGAGCTGCGCACCCGGCTCGGCGCACTGCTCGGTGCCGCCGCCGAGCACGTTACGGTCGCGACGTTCCACGCGCTGGGCCTGATGATCCTGCGCGAGAACGCCAGGGCGGCCGGGCTGACGAGTGGCTTCCGGGTGGCCGACGAAGCGGAGCGGACGGCCCTGCGCGCCGAGGCCGGCGACGACCGGGCCCGGTACGCCAAGCTGCTGCGCGCGGCCGACCTCGTCGATCTCGATGAGCTCGGCACCCTGCCGGTCGCCCTGCTGGCCGAGTCGGCGTCCCTTGTGGACAGATACCGGCGCCGCTGGCGGTGGGTGTTCGTCGACGAGTACCAGGACGTCGACCCGGCCCAGTACGAGCTGCTGCGGCTGCTCGTCCCCGCCGACGGGAACCTGTGCGCGATCGGCGACCCGGATCAGGCGATCTACTCGTTCCGCGGGGCCGAGGTCACCTACTTCCTGCGGTTCACCCAGGACTTCACGGACGCCCGGGCCGTACGGCTGGCTCGCAACTACCGCTCGTCGGCGCCGATCGTGGCCGCCGCCGTCCAGGCGATCGCGCCGTCCACGCTCGTCCGCGGGCGCCGGCTCGAGCCGGCCCGGGTCGACCCGGACGCCCCGCTCCTCGGCCGGTACGCGGCGGGCTCGGTGGCCGACGAGGCCGACTTCGTCGTACGTACCGTCGACGAGCTGGTCGGCGGCGTGTCACACGGGTCGCTCGACTCGGGTCGGGTCGACTCCCGGGCGGTGCTGTCCGGCGCCGTGTCGTTCGCCGACATCGCCGTGCTGTACCGCACCGACGCGCAGTCGGCCGTCATCGTCGACGCCTTGGCCCGGGCCGGGATTCCGGTGCAGAAGCGGTCGCACGACCGGCTGCGGGACCGGCCGGGGGTGGCCGCGATCGCCCGGGAGCTGAGGTTCGCCAACGGGCTGGGCGGTTCGCTCGCGGCGCGGGTACGGTTGGCCGCCACAGTACTGCGGGAGCGGCTCACCGCCCCGACGCTGGACGAGTCCACTGTGGATACCGAGCTGACCGCCGAGGACCTGTGGGCGGCCGTCGACCTGGTCACGCCGCTCGCGCTGCGGTGCGGCAGCGACCTGCCGCTGTTCCTCGCCGAGATCTCCACCGGCGCCGAGGTCGACGCCCTGGACCCGCGGGCCGAGGCGGTCACGCTGCTGACCCTGCACGCCGCGAAGGGCCTGGAGTTCCCGGTCGTGTTCCTGGTGGGCTGCGAGGACGGGCTGCTGCCGCTGCGCCTGCCGGGCGGTACCCCGACGGACGAGGAGCTCGCCGAGGAGCGCCGGCTGTTCTTCGTCGGGCTCAGCCGTGCGCAGGACCGGCTCTACCTGAGCCACGCCGCCCGCCGGTTCCGGTACGGCAGCGAGCGCGAGATGAGCCCGTCGCCGTTCCTGGCGGCCATCGATGCCGGACTGCAGGAGCGGTTGGGCGACCCCGGCGCGCGCCGGCCGCGCGACCGGCAACTGCGGCTGCTCTAGCCAGCTCGCGCCGCGCGCACAGACTGCTATTACCGCGCCGGTCGGGACAGCAGGTGCCGCTGTGCGGCCAGCGCCAGGGCCTGGGCGCGGTCGGTCGCGCCGAGCTTCTGGTAGAGCCGCGTGACATAGGTGCGTACGGTCGACTCGGTCACCTGCAGCGCCATCGCGGTCGCCGGCAGGCTGAGTCCGCCGTCCAGGCAGCGCAGCACCTCCAGTTCGCGAGGGCTCAACGCGGCCAACCGGCTACGCCGGCGGGCGAGCGCACCCACGAGGTCCGGCGCGGTGAAGGAGGCGGGTGCCGCGGCCGCGTGCCGTACCGCCGCGACCAGGATATCGATGGTGCCGTGCCGGGGCACGACGCCGGACAGCCCGGTGTCCAACGCCCGGAAGATGAGGTCGTCGTACCGTCGGCGATCTCGGTCTTGGTCCGCACCTCGACGTAGCTGATCCCGGCCGGTACGGTGCCGATGCAGTCGGTCAGGTTGTCCGCCGGCGCCGGGGCACAGGAGGGCAGCCGCTCCTGCGCCGCGCCGCAGACGTCGATGATGGCGGCGTGCCCGTCCTTGGCGTTCTTGTCGCCGTACCCGTCGGCGATGCCGTCCACCGAGCCCTGCGCGCAGCCGGACCGGTTCTTGATGCAGTCGAGGGCGACCTCGTAGGCCGCGGCGTCGGCGCCGCTCTGCAGCTCCTCCCGCTCGACCCGCAACTGGCCCACGTCGATGACCAGGGCGGTCATGCCGAGCAGCACGCTGCCGGCGAGCAGCACCGCGATGATCGTCGTCACACCGCCGCGATCGCGGCGAGCGGGGCGCGCTGGCGTCACGCGCGGCACGGCATGACTCCCTTGCCGTGCAGCGGGATCGTCCCGTCCACCGACCCGCCCGGGAGAAGTCCGGCCAGCACGCCGACCGGGGTGACGAAGCTGAACTCGAACGTGGTGGTGACGACCGCGTCGTCAGCCTCGGTCGCCCCGGCGCAGTCCTCGTCGACGGTGAACGTCGCACCGGACAGTCCGCTCGCCACGGTGTTGAACCGAGGCGTCGGGTCGGCGCCGAGCACGTGCGCCCGGGCCGCCTCCCGCGCCGCCTCGGTCAACGCGATCTGGGCGTTGAGCATCCGGCCGAAGTCGATGATCCCGAAGACGAGGAGCAGCAGCAGTGGCAGCACGAGCGCCATCTCAACCGCGGCCGCACCGCCGTCACCGGTCCTACGTCGGAGGGCCATCAGGCTCCTTTGCATGAAAAGCCGGCAATTCGTCACGGATTGGCTGGGGTCCCGTCGTCGCAGATGGTGCCGGCAATCGTGTCGCAGGTGGTCTGGAACTTGTCCTTGATGGTGGCGCCGAGAGTAAAGACGAGCACCGCGATGACCGCGGCGATGGCGGCCACCATCAGGCCGTACTCGACGGCGGACGCGCCACGGTCGCGGGTGGACCGCAGGGCCTTGACCTTGTTGAACAGCTTGCGCATCGGAGATAGCCCCCTTGGGAAGACTCAGCGGCCCCGCGGCCGCCATGCAGCGAGAGCGTGCCGGTCGGACCCCGTTCTGGCGGTCAGTCGACACGGCCGGTTTGTTGGCGGAAACCGGCCGGTGGCGTCGCGCCGACGTGTCACGCTGCCATGACATGCCGTCAACCGACCGGGTGATGACCAATCGCCGATAAATTCGTACGCATGAGCACGAAGTGCCGCGGCCGAGGCGGCGCAGGAGTCGCCACCGACCCGGGCCGGCACACAGTCGGCTTGCCGACAATTCATCCCGTCGGGTGACGTCAGCGGTACAGATCGCACAGCGGCGTGGCTCAGCGCCGGATCGCCGCCGCGGCGACGACCGCCACCAGCGCGCCCGAAAGCAGCGCCGGACCGAGCGGCAGCTCGGTGTGGCGCCCCGCCCGCCGGGCCAGCAGCAGGCCCACGGCGACCGGACCGTTGATCAGGTGCGGCAGCAGCGCGCCGAGCAGTACCGCACCCCAGCTCAGCCAGCCGAGCAGCAGGCCGAGCACCGCGGCCAGCTTCACGTCGCCGAAGCCGAGGCGGGCGCCGGGCAGCAGGGCCAGCAGCAGGTACGCGCCACCGAGCGCGGCTGCCCCAGCCAGCCCACGCAGCAGGGGTGTGGCGTCTGCGGCGATCGCCGCAGACGCCCCGAACAGGGCCAGCGAGGCCGTGCCGGCCGCCGCGACGATCGCATCGGGCAACCGCAGGCAGGCCAGGTCGATCGCCGCGAGCAGGACGCCGAGTACGGCCACGCCGACGAACGCGGCCAGGGTCAGCGGTCGCGGCCCGATCGCCCAGGCCAGTGCGGCACCGGATACCGCCCCGGCCAGGCTCGTCAGCCAGGCCGGCGGTCCCAGCCGGCAGCGGCATGCCGGACAGCGGTCGGATATCCGTACCCAGCCGCGCCGCCCCGGTGGAAACGGCGTCTCGCAGCCCGCGCACGCCGAACGGGGCGGAGCTCCATAGTGGACAGAGAGCCGGTACGCGAACCGGGGCACGAGCCCGCCCCCGACGCCGGCCACGGCGCCGGCGAGGACGAGTTCGGCGGACATGGACCGGCATCGTATCCGCCCGGCGTGCGCCGGGTCGGCGCAGGTCGCGGACGCGGTGTGTGGCAGGTCGGGTTGGCGACAGGGGTCCGTACGCGTTGGCTACCCCGTCGGGGGGAAACGCTACGGTGGCGGGGGAACGATTCCCCGCCGACCCCCGTACCCCTCGCGCCGAGGAGGACCCCCGATGTCGAGCTATGGACCCCCCGGCGGCCCCTATCCGGGTCCGGAGCCGTGGCGCGACCCACGCCAGCCGGAGCAGGACGGCTACGGGAACCCGGCCGACCCGTGGGGCGGGCAGCCGACCGATCCGTGGGGTGGCGGGCAGCCCTCGGTCCCGCCCGGCCAGCCCCCGACGTCGCCGGCGTACGGCTCGCCGGACTACGGCCACGGGCAGCCACCGAGCTACGGCCAACCGCCGGGGTACGGCCAGCCGCCGGGGTACGGCCAGCCGGACTACGGCTATGTGCCGCCGGCCCAGCCGGCGCCGGCCACGCCCGACAACCGCCGGCATACGGCGCTGATCGTGGTCGTCGTGGTCCTCGCCCTACTGCTCGGCGTCGGTGGGTTCGTCGCGTTCATGCTGGCCGGCAAGAACGACCCGCAGACCCAGCCGACCACCCCGGCCGGGACGACCAGCCCGACGGACGCCTTGAGCCCGGTGCCGACCGGCCCGAACTCGGCCGATGTGCGCCTGATCAAGGAGGGCCAGTGCATCGTCAACGAGGGTACGAACGACAACCCTAAGATCAAGGTCGTGACCTGCGGCGCCGGTACCTTCCAGGTGCTCAAGCGGATCGACGCGACCGCCGACGTCCGGCAGTGCAACGGCGTCGCGGGGTACACCGACCACTACTTCTACGACAGCCCACTGAACAGCCTCGACTTCGTCCTGTGCCTGAAGAAACGCTGAGCCCCGCCCGCACGGGCCGACCCGCGACACGCCGATAGCCAGATCTACGCGAATCTAGGGTCGACACTAGATAGCCCGATACGGTCCTAGCGTGGATCCGGTGCGAAACCCGTACGCTCCGGGCGCCGGCCAACGGCCACCCGAGCTGGCCGGCCGGGGCCGGGAGCTGGCCGTCTTCGAGGTCATCCTCGAGCGGGTCGCCCGGGGTCGCCCGGAGCGCAGCCTCGTCCTCACCGGCCTGCGCGGCGTCGGCAAGACCGTGCTGCTGAATGCGCTGCGGTCGCAGGCCATCGGTCGGCTCTGGGGGACCGGGAAGATCGAGGCCCGCCCCGACCAGTCGGTCCGCCGGCCGGTGGCCGCCGCGCTGCACATGGCCGCGCGGGAGCTGGCGCCACGGCACCGCGCTCCCGACCGGGTCGACGAGTTCCTCGGCGTACTCAAGGCGTTCGCGCTGCGATCCAACCCGACCGGGGCCAAGCTGCGCGAACGCTGGCAGCCGGGCATCGACGCGCCGGCCGCGACCGGCCGGGCCGACTCCGGCGACATCGAGATCGACCTCGTCGAGCTGTTCACCGACGCGGCTGGGCTGGCGACCGATGTGGGTACCGGAATCGCGCTGTTCGTCGACGAGATGCAGGACGTGTCCCCGGCGGACATCTCGGCGCTGTGCGCCGCCTGTCACGAGTTGTCCCAGCTCGGCGCGCCGCTGATCGTGGTGGGCGCGGGGCTGCCCCACCTGCCGGCCGCTCTCTCGGCGGCGAAGTCGTACTCCGAGCGACTGTTCCGCTACCAACGCATCGATCGGCTCGACCGGATCGCGGCCGACCAGGCGCTGTGCGCCCCGGCCGGGCGGGAGGGCGTGGCGTACGAGGCGAACGCCCTCGACGTGCTGTACGAGAAGTCGGGCGGGTACCCGTACTTCGTGCAGGCGTACGGCAAGGCGACGTGGGACCACGCGCCGCGCTCACCGGTCACCGCGGCGGATGTGCTCGTCGCCGCGCCGGATGCCGAGGCGGAGTTGGCAGTCGGGTTCTTCGGCTCGCGGTTCGAGCGCGCGACACCGGCCGAGCGCGAGTACATGCGTACGATGGCCGCGCTGGCGGCGGACACCGCACCCGACGCCGAGGCCGATACCCCGGTCGCCACCGCAGATGTCGCCCGGGCGCTCGGCCGCCGGCCGGCATCCCTTTCGCCGGCCCGCGACGCGCTGATCAGAAAGGGTCTGATCTACTCCGGCGAGCGCGGCACGGTGGCGTTCACGGTCCCGCACTTCGGCCGGTACCTGCGGACCCAGCCGGCCTGACCGTGGACGCCGTCCCGCCCGATCGGCCGGATACGCCGGTTCCAGGGGTATGAGGCGTCGCTCCGGGGTAAGACAGAGTCCATGAGACCGGTACGGGCGGCCGCGCGGACGATGCTTGGCGCGATCTTCATGTTCGCCGGCGCGCGGGCCATTGCCGACCCTGAGCCCCTCACCGGGCAGGCGAAGCTGGTCACCGACCGGATCGGACCGCTGCTCGAACGCGCCGACTCCCGGCTGCCGAGCGACCCGCGGTCGTTGATCCGGCTCAACGGTGCGGTGCAGTTGGCCGGCGGGGTCCTGCTGGCGACCGGGCGGTTCCACCGGCCCGCCGCCGTGGCGCTGGCCGGGACGCTCGTCCCGACCACACTGGCCGCCCATCCGTTCTGGTCGGCCGACAACGCCGTCGAGCGCCGGCAACAGGCAGCGCACTTCCTGAAGAACCTCGGGCTGTTCGGCGGCCTGCTGCTGGCGGCCGCGGATACCGAGGGCCGTCCCGGGCTGCGCTGGCGCGCCGGCCACCTGGTCGACTCGACCCAGCGCGCCATGCACCGCGGCGTCCGTACGGCGCGCCGCGACGTACGCCTTGCCCGACGGGCGGCCGGTTTCGGTCGCCATCTGCCTGGCTGACCGGCATCGCAGCACTCAGTGGGGGCTGAATCGGCTGAACCGGTCGGGCCGCCTTAACAGGTTTGAAATATCGCGAAGATATGTGGGATCGGACACGTTCGGGTAACACGGGAGGTGCTGGAGTGACTAGCCGTTCTAGGCTCCACGAAGGACCTGGGCGGGAATCACCTCAGCGGTTCGGGGGTACCGAAACCATGCCGGCGACCGTCATCGGACGGCTTCGCCGCCTCCTTCCAGGTCACCGCGTACGTGGGCTCGATCGCTGGACGATCGTCCGACTTGGCATAGTCGCCGCCACGGCCATCGGTGCGTGGTTGGCGGTGCGCGCGTTCGGGCGGCCGTACAACTTCTTCGACCTGCGCATCTACCACGGCGCGGTGGTCTGGTGGGCGGGCGGCGGTGACCTGTACAACTACATCGCGCCCGACATCACGCTGGGCTTCACCTATCCGCCGTTCGCGGCGATCGCGATGGTGCCCATGGCAGCACTCTCGGTCACCGCGGCCGGCTACCTGAACCTGGTGGTCAGCCTCGCGGTGCTGGCCGTGGTCCTCACGGTGCTGCTGGTTCCGCTCGCCGAGCGGTACGGCTGGTCTGCCTGGTTCGCGGTGGCGCTGGCCGTCCCACTGGCCGCCGCCACCGAGCCGATCCGCGAGACGCTCGGGTACGGCCAGGTCAACGTGCTGTTGTTCGGCTTGATAGTGGCGGACCTCGTGGCCTTGCGGCGCCGGTACCGGGCCGGGGTCGGTCACACGCTGCGACCGGCCGGCCTGCTACGCCGGCTGTGGGCGGACGGCGCCTGGGCGGGCGTCGGGATCGGACTCGCGACCGCCGTCAAGCTGACTCCGGCGCTGTTCATCTGCTACCTGCTGGTCACCAGGCAATGGCGGGCCGCCCTCACCGCGGCGGCGACCGCGGTTGCCGTGACGGTCGGTGCCTTCCTCGTGGCCTCCCACGAGTCGTCCACCTACTTCACGAATGTGCTGTGGCAGACCGAGCGGGTCGGCGTGGCCGACATGACGCCGAACCAGTCGCTCGCCGGCGTCCTCGCCCGGCTCTACGACTCGCCGGTGACCCCCGGCCTGCTCTGGCTCGCGTTCGCCATGCTGATGCTCGCGGTGGGCCTGTCCCGGGCCGCGAACGCGCACGCCGAAGGCGACGAGCTGACCGCGTTCACGCTCGTCGGTCTCACCGCCAACGTGATCAGCCCGATCTCCTGGACCCACCACCTGGTGTTCGTCGTACCGGCGATCATCGTGCTGGCCGACAACGCACTCCGCCGGCGCAACGCGAGCCGCGTCCTGCGCGGATTCCCCGCGCTCGCCGGACTCCGGCACGGTGCCGCCGGGGTGGGCGTGTACCTGTTGTTCGTGATCTCGCCGATCTGGCCGTACGAGCACAAGCTGCCGGCCGCGTCGCACTACGCCGACGGCCTGTTCGGGGCGCTCGCCGAGAACTCGCTCGCGCTAGCGATCATCGCGCTGGTCGCGGTTCTGCCGTGGCGGCCCGGCGCCGACCCGGCGTTCTATCCCGAGCCGGCGCTGCGGATGGGTCGGATGCTCAGCCGCCCTCAGGGGCAGTTGACCCACTCCTCCGTACCGTCCGCGAAGACCTGACGCTTCCAGATCGGCAGCCGGGCCTTGAGCTCGTCGACCAGGCGCGCACAGGCGGCGAACGCGGCCGCCCGGTGCGCGGTCGCCACCGCGGCCGCGAGCGCGATGTCGCCCACGTCAAGCTCGCCGATCCGGTGTGACACCGCGACCGCGATGACGTCCGGCTGCTTCGCGATCTCCTCGGCGACCTCGCGCAGCACCGCCTCGGCGGTCGGGTGGCCCTCGTACTGCAGCCGGGTCACCGACCGCCCGCCGTCGTGGTCGCGGACGACTCCGGCGAACGAGACGACCGCCCCGGCGCGTGGGTCGGCCACCGCGCGTTCGTGTCCGGCGATGTCCAGCACCGCCGTGCTCACCGCCGCCATCACCAGCACGGCCGCTCCCCGCTCAGCAGCGGCAGGGGTACGAGCGACAGCCGGTCTCCCGGTTCCGCCGGGGTACCTGGTGGGACGACCGCGAACCCGACCGCGGTGGCCAGGCCGCGCAGCATCGACGACCCCAGGTGCGCGACCGGGTGGGCACGCCCGTCGGCCACGTCTATGCGTACCAGGGCCAGGTGCGTGTCGCCGCCGCGGCTGCGGATCGGGCCGCCGACGACCACCTCGGCCAGCGCCGGCTTGGCCCGCCTGTGCCAGCCGGCCAGCAGCGGCGCGACGAGCGAGAGCAGCGCGACCACGGCGGACTGTGGGTTGCCCGGGAGCCCGGCCAGGAACTGGCCTTCGGGGAAGCGGGCCAGCAGCATCGGGAAGCCCGGCCGTACGGCAACCGTGTTGACCAGGTACTCGGCGCCGAGCTCCCGCAGCGCGGGATGCAGGTGATCGACCGGACCGTGCATGGTTCCACCAGTGGTGCAGACGAGGTCGGCGCCACCGGCGAGCGCGCCGCGGATCGCGAGGACGTGCGCCTCCAGGGTGTCCTCGACCGGGCCGAGTACCGCCGTGTTGGCCACGGTCGCGCCGAGCCGGCCGAGCCAGCCGGGCAGCTGCGGACCGAGCGCATCGCGTACCCGCCCGGCGCCCGGC
The DNA here is from genome assembly GCA_016880465.1 of Micromonosporaceae bacterium. GTDB lineage: Bacteria > Actinomycetota > Actinomycetes > Mycobacteriales > Micromonosporaceae > EFPC-2. The sequence goes on along the minus strand of JAEHDK010000288.1, from coordinate 2,063 downwards.
GGGCCGGCGGTCAGCAGCTCGTCTCCAAAGATCAGAACCGCGGTGTCGGGGACCCGGCGGACCGGCAGCGTGTCGTAACCGCAGGAGGCGGCCAGTCCGACCACACCGGGCGTGACCGGAGTCCCGGCCGGCAGCAGCTCCTCGCCGCGGGTGGCCTCCTCGCCCGGTTCTCGCCAGTCCCGCACCGGCCGCGCTACGCCGGTGACGAGGCCGTCGCCGTTCCGCCGCGAGTCCTCGATCCGGACGATCTCCTCGGTACCGGCCGGCACCATCGCGCCGGTTGCGATCTCCATTGCCGTACCGTCCGTGGCGAGGCTGGGTGCCCCGGCGCCGGCCAGGACCCGGCCGACAACGCGCCACGGTGCCGGCCCCCGTACGGCCCATCCGTCCACACTGGAGGTAGGGAAGGCCGGGAGATCCGTACGCGCCACGAGCGGCTCGGCCAGCGTGTGCCCGTCGGCGTCGGCGAGCGGTACCTCGACCCGCGCCGCGGCCGCGCTCCGGCCCGCGGCGTACGCCACCGCTCGCGCCTCGTCCCATGGCATCGCAGTCACGACTGCGAGCCTAGCGCTGGGCCGGCGGCTGGACGGCCGGCTCCCTGGGACGTCGAGCGTGGGTGGTCGCCGCCGCGCAGCTGGTCGACCGCGTGCGCGAGGATGGGTCCGAGGACAGCGAGCCCGTCCCGGGCGCCACCGGTGGAACCCGGCAGGTTGACGATCAGGGTCCGCCCGGCCACGCCGGCCAGGCCGCGGGACAGCGCTGCGGCGGGTACCGCCGCCAGGCTCCGGCTCCGGACCGCCTCGGCGATCCCTGGAATCTCGTAGTCGAGGACCTCCCGGGTCGCCTCGGGCGTACGGTCGGTCGGCGTGATGCCCGTACCGCCGCTGGTGAGCACGACGTCCACGCCGTCCGCCACGGCGTCGCGCAGCGCCTGCGTGACCGGCGGCCCGTCGGGTACGACCACCGGCTCGTCCACCGTGCACCCGAGCTCACGCAGGCCGGCGACGAGCAGCGGTCCACTGGTGTCCGGGTAGACGCCGGCGGCCGCCCGGTTCGACGCGACGACAACTCTGGCGCGCATCAGCGGTCCGCCGGCCGGGTCCACTCGCCGGTCTTGCCGCCCTCCTTGCGGACGACCCGTACCCCCTCGATCGAGGCGGCCGGGTCGACGGCCTTGACCATGTCGATCAGCGCAAGTCCGGCGACGGCCACCGCGGTCAGCGCCTCCATCTCCACCCCGGTCCGGTCGGCGGTGCGTACCGTCGCCACGATCTCGACTGCCGACCCGACCAGCGTCAGGTCGACGGTCACGCCGTGCAGCGCGATCGGGTGGCACAGCGGTACGAGGTCCGGCGTCCGCTTCGCGCCCATGATCCCGGCGAGCCGGGCCACCCCCAGCGCGTCGCCCTTCGGCACGCCCGCACCGCCCAGCAGGGCCACCACCTCGGGGGTCGTCACGACGCGCCCAGCCGCCACCGCGCGCCGGACGGTGACCGCCTTCTGGGCGACATCCACCATCCGGGCCGCGCCGGCCTCGTCCACGTGGGTCAATTCGGTCCGCTCCGCCACGGATGCGAGCCTACGTGCGTGGCCACCCTTCTCGCGGTCTCCGCCATCGTGTTCCTCGCCGCGGCCGGCCAGACCGTTGCGGGCTTCGGGTTCGGGCTCATCGCCGTACCCCCGCTGGCCCTGCTGCTGGACCCGCGGTAGGCGGTCGTGGTGGCCGGGTTGATCGGCCTGGTGCTGAGCCTGACCACGGCCGCCGGTTGGCTGCTGGCGGCCTGCGCGGCCGGCCTGCCGGTCGACGTGCTGGTGCTGCGCGCGGCCCCCGAGCGGGCGCTGACCGCCCTGATCGGCATCTGCGTGCTCGGCTGCACCTGGCTCGTCTGGCGGGGCGTGCGTGTACGCGAACCGGGGAGGCCCGCGCTCGCGGCGATCGGCGACGTGTTCAACTTGATCTACGATCGGGCCACCCTGGCGGTGGCCTGGGAGAAGGTAGCGGGCAACAAGGGCGCGATGACCGCGGGTGTGGACAAGATGACCCGCCTGCACGTCGAGACGGT
>JAEHDK010000287.1 GCA_016880465.1 Micromonosporaceae bacterium | reverse complement strand
TCGGCCCCACCACCGCGGATGACTTCGTCATGGTCGGTACGGGTGAGGGCGTGCTGCTCTTTGACCGCCCCCCGGTGCGCCCGTCGCTCGGCGGGCTCGGCGTACTCGCCGCCCGCAACCCGGCCGCCTCCGCCGGCAGCGGCGGCGATCCCTGGGAGCCGCACGCCGGGCGCGACGTACTGGAGGCGAAGAGCATCTTCCGGCTCGCCCGCGATCCGCTCGCGACCCCCGGCCAGGCGACCGGACCCGGTCGCGACCGCGTCGTCGCGGTCACCAACGCGGGGCTGTTCCTGGGTACCCGGCGGGCCGCCGGCGACGGGTACGACTGGGTGGAGCGGCCCGCACTGGGCCCGTTCATGGGCTTGCCGCCTGGGTCCGACCGGGGTCAACCTGGTGCCGCCGACGACCGGCGGGCCGGACCCGTCGACCACCATCCTCTCCGACCTGGCCCCGGTGCCGGGGACCGGCGACTTCTACCTGACCACGACGGGCGACCGGGCCACCCCCCCGACACCCGGTGACACATGCTTCTTCTTCGCGAACGCGACCCGGACGTTCCACCGGACGGGCCTGCGTACCCAGCTGCCGCCCGTGGCACCGGCGGCTGTCGGACCGCTGGACCCGGCGTACTCCGTGGTGGTCGATCCGAGCGAACCGAGCGTCGTCTATGTCGGCACCGTCTCCGGGGTCTGGCGGGGTGTCCGGCCGGGAGCGCCGGGCGCGCACGCGTGGACCCCCGAGGTCAACGGACTTCCCGAGGCCGCCGTCCAGGACCTGAGCATCTGGGCGGACCCGGCCGGTGCGGCCAGCTCGACGCGGCTGCTGCGCGCCGCGCTGCAGTCCCGCGGCGTGTGGGAGGTCAACCTCGCGGCCGACGAGCCGGAGCGCACCTACATCCGCGTGCATCCCCGCGACGACCGGCGCCGGATCCCGACCCCGATGGCAAACCCCCGCCGTAAGCCGGGTGCGCCGAACGAGCCGGCCTTCGCGAGCCCGGACATCGTGGTACGGCCGCGCGCCAACCCGGCCACCGCACCGGCCTGGCGGTTCAAGGCGGGGGACCGCATTGACCTCTTCAACGCCACCGACACCGATTTCCCGTACCAGGTATGGACCTTCCAGACCGCGTTCCGGTGGCACTTCCCGTCCATCACGGCGGACGGGACGTTCAGGTCCGACTTCGCCAACCTCGTGCAGCTGTACCGCAGCACCAACTCAGCGCTCGGACCGGCAACCCAGGAGATCAACAAGGCGCTGTGGGACGACGTCGTCGGCGGTACCCACCTCAACTCGGCCGGTTCGGTGACCTCCAACGCGTCCGACCCACTCGCGGTCTACCGGGCACCGTGGCACACACCCGCCGCGATGCAGGCATTGGCCACCGAGCTGGACCTGGTCGAGAAGGTACGGGTGCCGAAGGTCGTCGCCAAGGTGCAGCACGTGTTCAGCGAGCCGAGCACGGTCGACGTGCTCGTGCACCACCGCGACACCCGGCCCGTGCCGCTCGGCGACGCGTTCGTCGTGCTGCTGTGGCACAGCGCCCCTTCGCAGGCCGCCGTGCTCTCCGCAAGCGTCGCCACCATTCCGGCGTACGTCACGTCGGTCATCAACGGCGGCCCGCCGGCACCGCCGGCACCCTGGAAACTCGCATCCACCGCCGTCGGCGGCGCCATGCACCCCCTGTCGGCCCAACTGGACGCGCGCATGCCCCGCGCCATCCCGATCGACGTGAACCTCTCCGACGTCACGAGCGGGCACCACGTGCTATTCCTAGCCATCGTCGGCTCCACAGTGGACCCGTGCAACGTGGCGCCGCTGCCGGTGACCACGACGCCCCCGCCGCCCCCGTCGCCGGCCACCCCCGTCGGCCTTGTCCAGCGGTGGCCGTACGCCGCGCTGCGGCTCGTCAGGGTCTTCAAGCGGCCGGTCTGACTGGATTCATGGGCCCGCCGGAGCCGCTTCAATGTGGCGGGTCCTGCCGAACATCCGCTGATCGCATAGGCCACATCGAGGAGTCAGCGATCTTGGTCTGACCGGAGAAGGCGTACACCGGTTCCCGTCCGGGCCGCGCGGCAACCGTCGGCGCGGCGCCTCGACCCGCGGGTGCGGACGCTCCTCAAGCGACTCCCAACACTGGCTGACGTCGCCGGCACAACCGTGTGCCTTGCCTCCGCCGACGCCTGCGCGCCGCTGGTCCGCGCGCGAGAGCGTGCGGTCCGGACTACGGTGGACGCGTGTCGCGGGAAACTATGCTGGCGTGGCGCGTCCCACGGCGGTGCGGTCCCTGGCCGGGCGGCCGAAAGCAGCATCCATCGACTCCATGGTGGCCGAGTCGGTCGTCCGGGCCGGTGCGTGCGTGAGACAACGCGACCGGTTCGCAGAACGGTCTATTCTTGACGGTTTTTCGGCCAAGCTGGTCGACACGCCGGTCGAGCCGCCGGCGATGCCAGGTTGGGCTATGCCCGCCGACGCTGTCGCAACACTCCGCAGGGTGCAACGGTGAGGGGACGAGCGGGCGGCCTAACCCTGGCTCTCGTCCGGGGCACGTTGGCCCCCGCTGGCCATGACAAAGCGCACTCGGTTGGTGTCGTGGAGTATCCAACGCCTCGACGCGAGAGCGTCCGGGCGGTCTTGACACGAGGGGACAAGGGGATCATTGTGGTCGGCGTCACATTCGCCATCTGAAGGAGGCGTTATGAACTTCGTCGTGGCGGTCCTAATCGGAGCGGCACTCGGCCTAGCCGCCTGGTTCCTCGTGCCAGCCAAACGGCCAGGCGCGATCTGGATCGGCCCATTAGCGGGCGCCGTCGGCGCAATAGTTGCCTCGGCTATCGCAACCGCAATCAGCAACCCCGGCTACGGGATCAAGGAAATTGCGCTGCAAGTGGTGTTAGCGGCGGCGGCTGTCGCGGCAGCCATGTTCATACCAACAGGGCAGCACGCAAAATCAGAGTAATCGATAGGGCGTGCGTCTTAAACCGCTGATCTTCTCACCCGATCTGCTCTCTGGACGTTTCACGCTCGTCGAATTGGCGATGGAAAGCGTCGGCGATACCCAGCGTCGACCTCGGCCGTGTCGCCCTGTGGGATGAAGCCGTCCGCTGGCCGCGCGCCTCGCGGCAGAAGAGCGGCTGTTGGCCGGCATGAGCGGACGCACGGCTCCGACTACGGTGGGGATGTGTCCGACAACGGGAGCCGGCCCGCTCGGGTCGAAGACGTACACGAGATGGCTTTGGTCATGCCACATGTCACCGTCGAGTACGGGACTGGCGACAATCCGGTCTACCAGGTGGGCGGGAAGTCGTTCATCTTCTTCCGCAACCCGCGGCCGGACGCGGTCGACCCCACCACCGGGGAGCGCTATGCGGATGTGATCGTCTTCTGGGTGACGTCCGAGGCCGACAAACAGGCTCTGGTTCAGGACGAGGCGTCACCGTTCTTCACCACCGCGCACTTCGACGGCCACCCGTCCGTCCTGCTACGGGCCAGTCGAATCGGTGAGCTGACCCGCACGGAGCTGGCCGAGGTGATCCAGGACGCGTGGCTTTCCCGCGCATCGGCACGTCGAGCGGCAGCCTGGCTGAGCGCACACCCGCCGACGTGATCGCACTCAGCCGCCAGGCTTTGCGTCGCGGGGGACGGCGCGGAGGACCGCAACGAAGCGTGACCGTACGGGCCGCACGCGAACAGCGGAATGAGCGGATGTTCTGTGCCTGATCAACCTCGGCCCAAAGCATGCTCGACGCCCTGCCATCGCCGGACTGTCCGCCGCCGACACCGGCACCTGGTGCCCACCCACCGAGGGGAGGTGATCATGATGTTGGAACCGAAGCTTTCCTGCTGCTGTGACGACGCGGAGTGCCCGCCCGGGTCGGCTGTTCTGGCTGAGTGGCATCTCACGCTTCAGGTCGGGTGCGCTCACGTCGGGTTGTGGCGAGGGTGAGGAGAGCGAGCAGCGTCCATGCGGTGAGGTAGCCGAAGGCTGCGCGTGGCGAGACGACTGTCCATAGAACGCCTGCGATCGCAGAGGCGGCGAGGTTGCCGCCGGCTTGCACCGCGGCGAGTAGGCCGAATGCCGAGCCGCGTACGCCGGCCGGGGCGAGCACGGCTACGGCGGCGTGCTCGGCCGTTTCGACGGCGCCGATACCGACTCCGGCGAGGGCGAAGGCGGCGGCCATGAGCGGCAGTGCTGGTCCGGTGGCGGCGAGAATGGCGTAGGCGAGGGTGAAGCAGGCAACGCCGGCGGCGAGGATGCGTACGGGTCCATCCGTGCCGAGGCGGTCGGATAGTCGCCCGGTGGGAACGGACACGGCGGCGGCGGCGAGGTTGTAGCCGGTATACAGGCCCAGTGCGAGGGTGGTGGCGGTGGTGGCACCGTGGCTCGGGCTGAGCAGGTCGGTGGCGCGCAGGATGAGCAGGGTTGCGGCGACGTTGCCGACCTCGAACGCGGCGACCGCGACGAAGAGCCGTCCGAGCCGGCCGGTCAGCACTGGCCGTACCCGTAGTCGGATGGGTGTCCGGTCCTGGTGGGTGACGCGGCGGGTGTGCCGGATGGCGTAGACGATGGCGGCGGCGGCCAACAGCCCGGGTATCACGGACAGGCCGATCGCCCACCGCACGCCGACGAGAGCGACCAGCCCGAGCGCGAGGAGCGGGCCGAAGATCGCGCCGACGTTGTCCATGGCGCGTTCGAACCCGTACGCCCGCCCGTACGCGTGTGCGGGCACGACGTCGGCGAGCAGGGCGTTGCGGGCGGGTACGCGTAGCCCTCGGGCGGCCCAGGCGCCGGTCCGCAGGAGCCCGACCTGCCAGACGGTGGTGGCCGCACCGATGCCGGCCGACAGCACCGCCGTAGCGGTGTATCCGCCCACGGCCACGCGCCGACGGCGGGTCGGATCGTCCGCCAACGCCCCACCGGCCAGCCGGGCCACCCCGGCCAGCCCGTCAGCGACGCCCTCGATGACTCCCAGCGCCGCGGCGGGGGCGCGCAGCGTTGCGGTGACCAGGCTGGGCAGCAGCGCCGTGGGAACCTCGTGACCGATGTCCGCAAGCAGGCTGGCTGCCCCGATGCCGACGACCCCAGGTGACAGCCACCGTGCCTCTTCATCGGCCGCCACCGGGGACGGCGGTTCCCGCGGGCGTTCAACCTCATCCACCGCCGTAGTCTTTCACCGAAAGATCGACCGGTGGGTCGGTGTCGAAGGCGCTGCCTATCGGCTGGCAGTCGCTCGGCACACGGTCACGATGCGGCCCCGGACGTCACAGCGGGCAGCCAGCGGCGCAGGTAGTTGCGCAGTCCGGTGAGGTCGTGGCCGCCGCAGCGGTAGCCGATATGCCCGTCCGGGCGTACCAGGTACAGGGCGTTGTCGCCGGCTGCCGGGCCGAGGCGGCGCCGGGCGAGCCCGTCGGGGTCCTGCAGCGCGCCAGGTGTGGGTGTGGTGGCGAGGTGGTGGATGGTGATGAGGTCGGCGTGGCGTTCGCCGAGGTGCGCCAGATCCGGCTCCGGCCATGCTGCGGTGGGCCCGCACAGCAGCAGGTGCCAGCCAGGTCGGGCGGTGGCAGCGTGCAAGGTAGTGTCTGTCCATCGTGGACGATCGGAGCGTCGGGTAGCCGGTCGCCAGCCTTGGGGCTTCGCCGCGGCGGGTTTGGTCCGTTGAGCGACAGCGGGCTGGTGCGGTAGCGGATGGCCAGTTGGGAGACGGTGCGTAAGGCGCCCGGTTGGCGTTGAGGAGACTGTGATCTGGCGGGTCTGCTCGCTCGCTCCGGGCATGCGTGCCCTCCTCGTCGATGATGCCGTGGCTGGCATTAGGCGCTGGCTAGGGCGGGCGCGTCGAGCAGGGCCGCGAGCTGACGCAGGTTAGCTGCGACGGGTTTGTAGTAGACCCAGGTGCCGCGGCGCTCGCCCTCGATGAGTCCCGCTTCGCGCAGCACCCTGAGGTGGTGGGAGATGGTGGGGCCGGACACGTCGAACGCGTCACCAGTGATGTCGCAGACGCAGATCTCGCCATCCGGCGCGGAGGTGATCCGGGAGAGTAGCCGCAGCCGGATGGGATCGCCGAGGGCCTTGAACATCCGGGCCAGGTCGACCGCCTGCCCGGGGTCGAGGGACGCCTCGGTGATCGGCACACAGCATGCCCGGTCGGATGTGTCGAGCACCACGAGCTGTTTCGACATGCCTCTAGGTTGACAGATCTCGAAACAGGGTGCAAGCTGACGGACGTCACTCTGATTCGACAGTTATCAAGACAGGGTCGCAGGCCCGTCTGACCAATCGAGATCACAAGGAGTATGAGATGACGACCGAAACGACCTATGCCGCGACCGGCGGCTTCGCGGGCGACCCGGCGAAGGCGTTCGCCACGCCGGCGTCGGCGGGCGGCTGTTGCGGTACCGCGGCCAGCACGACGGCCGAGCCGGTAGCGAGCACCTGTTGCGGGACGGTGGCCGAGGCGCAGGCCTCGGGTGGGTGCTGCGGCGCCGAGGCGAAGGCGCAGGCGGTTGCCGCCGGCGCCGGGTGCTGCGGATGACGCAGTCGTGACGGGGCCGGCGCCGATGGGCGCTGCGGCACGGTGGCGCGTCCGGCCGGCACCGATCGCGGTGGTGGCCGGATGCGCCCGCGCCGGCTCGTCGCCACGCTCGCGGTCACGCAGACGGTCGGATACGGCGTGCTGTTCTACGCCTTCCCGGTCCTGCTGACGCCGATCGCCGAAAACCTGCACGCGTCGACCGCTGCGGTCACCGGCGCGGCGACGGTGTCCATCCTGGTCGCCGCCGCGGCTGCCATCCCGGTCGGGCGATGGCTGGACCGCCACGGCGGACGGGCGGCGATGACCGCCGGTTCGGTCCCAGGCGCTGCCGGCATGCCGGTGCGGGAAGCATTGCGCGACATCAGGTTCTGGGTGCTGACCGTCGCGTTCGTCGCCCACGCCGCGGCCGTCTCCGCCGTCGGCGTGCTTCTGGTCGCCTACCTGCGTCACGCCGGACACTCCGCCACCGCCGCCGCCACGATCTCTGGACTTCTCGGCGTGCTGTCGGTTACCGGCCGGCTCGCGACCACCGGCCTGGCCCGCCGGCACGGGATGACCGCGGTCACCGCGGTCGTGTTCGCCGTGCAGGCCGCCGGCGTCGCCGTGCTGCCTCACGTGTCGGGGTCGATCGCCTGGGCGGCCGTCTGTATAACCGCGTTCGGGCTCGGGTTCGGCGTGGCCACCATCGCCCGCCCGGCCATCCTCGCCGGCCGCTACGGCACCCATCGGTACGCCACGATCGCCGCCACCATGGCCGTGCCCATGACCCTGGCCAAGGCGGGCGCGCCGCTGGCCGCGGCCGGGTTGGGCATCGGCCGGTTCCTGTCGTGGGCCGCGGTCGCGTGCCTGCTCGCCGCCGCCCTGCTGTGGACCAACCGTGTTGACACGGCGAAGGTTACTCAGTACTTTTTGAGTCAATGAATACTGAATCTTTCTCGGCCGGGGCGCGGGCGCGGATCCACGCCGCGCTGGGCGACCCCGCGCGGCTGGCCATCGCCGACGCCCTCGCGGTGGGGGACGCCTCGCCCGGGGAGATCGCCGCTCGGCTGGGCATGGCGACCAACCTGGTCGCGCACCATCTCCACGTGCTGGCCGACGCCGGCCTGATCGACCGGTCCCGGTCGGAGGCCGACCGCCGGCGCACCTACGTGCGGTTGCGCCCGCAAACCCTCGCCGCGTTGGCCGCGCCCGTGCTGGCCGTCCCGCGGCGGGTCGTGTTCATCTGCACCCGCAACTCGGCCCGATCCCAGCTGGCCGCCGCGCTCTGGTCACGGCACAGCGCCGTCCCGGCGGCGTCGGCCGGCACCCAGCCCGCGGCGCGGGTGCACCCCCGCGCCGTGCGGACCGCCAAACGCCACGGGCTGCGCCTCGACCCCGCCCGCACCGCCACCGTCGACGCGGTCATCAGCGGCGGCGACCTGGTCATCGCGGTCTGCGACCACGCCCACGAGACCCTGCCCGCCGACCCGGGCCGGCTGCACTGGTCGGTACCCGACCCGGTACCGGCCGACACCGACGAGGCGTTCGAGAGCGCCTACCGAGACATCGCCACCCGCGTCGACCGGCTCACCCCTGTGCTGCCCGAAAAGGACCGCCGCCGATGAGCCCGCTGGGGCGGCGGCTGGCAGCCGAGCTGCTCGGGACCATGCTGCTCGTCACCGCAGTCGTCGGCTCCGGCATCATGGCCACCCGCCTGTCGCCGAACGACGTCGGTCTGCAGCTGCTGCAGAACTCGATCGCCACCATGCTCGCCCTCGCCGTGCTGATCCTCATCTTCGGCCCGATCTCCGGCGCCCACTTCAACCCGGTCGTCACGATCGCCGACTGGTGGCTGCACCAGCGAGCCGGCAACCACCTCCGGATCGCCGACGTGGCCGCGTATACCGTCGCGCAGACCCTCGGCGGCATCGCCGGCGCGGTGCTCGCGAACCTGATGTTTGCCCTCGCCCCGGTCACCTTCTCCGACACCGAGCGCTCCGCGGCGAACTTGTGGCTCGGCGAGGTCGTCGCGACCGCCGGCCTGATCCTGCTCATCTTCGCCCTCGTCCGTACCGGACGGGCCGCACTGGCCGCACCCGCCGTCGGCGCCTACATCGGCGCCGCCTACTGGTTCACCAGCTCCACCAGCTTCGCCAACCCGGCCGTCACCGTCGGCCGGGCATTCACCGACACCTTCGCCGGCATCGCGCCCGCCTCCGTGCCCGGATTCGTCGTCGCCCAACTGGCCGGCGCCGTCCTCGCCGCACTCGTCGTGACCGCCCTCTACCCCCGGCCGGTCGCCGTCACCGCCGACACGGCCGCGGTCGACCCGGCGACCCCCGACGCCCGCCCGCCCGCCAGGAGCCCCCGATGACCGAACCCTCCGGCCCGGCCATGCCGGCGCTGGTCAGCCCCGAAGCCACCCTCGCCCGCGCCGCCCAACAGCTCGCCGACACCTACCGCGGCGTGTACTCGCGGGAGACCATCCTGCGCTACCTCGACGAGTCCTACCAGCTGCTCGCCGCCACCGCGAGGATCACCGCCCACCTGCCCAACCTGGCCATCCGGTTCGCCACCGAACGCCTGACCGCGGTGGCCCGCAACGACGGCGCGGTCATCACCGGCATCCCCGAAGTGCTGTTCGTGTGCGTGCACAACGCCGGCCGCTCCCAGATGGCCGCCGCCATGCTCGACCACCACGCCGCCGGTCGGGTCCACGTCCGCTCCGCCGGCTCCACCCCGGCCAGCGAGATCAACCCCGCCGTCATCGCCGCCCTGGCCGAGGTCGGCATCGACATGACCAAGGAGTTCCCCAAGCCGCTCACCGACGAGGTGGTCCGCGCCTCCGACGTCGTCGTGCTCATGGGCTGCGGCGACGCCTGCCCGGTCTACCCCGGTACGCGCTACCTCGACTGGGACCTACCCGATCCGGCCGGACTGCCCATCGGCCAGGTCCGCCCGATCCGAGACGAGATCGACACCCGGGTACGGGCGCTGCTGCACGAACTCACCGGCCAGGAGACCATCAACCGATGACCACCAACGGCAGCAAGCCCAGCGTCCTGTTCGTCTGCGTGCACAACGCCGGCCGCTCCCAGATGGCCGCGGGCCTCCTGCGCCACCTCGCCGGCGACGCCGTCGAGGTCCGCTCGGCCGGCTCCGCACCCGCCGACCAGATCAACCCCGTCGCCGTTGAGGCGATGGAAGAGCTCGGCATCGACATCTCCGGCCAGCAACCCAAAGTGCTGACACCGGAGGACTCGCAGGCCTCCACAGTGGTCATCACCATGGGCTGCGGCGACGTCTGCCCCTACTACCCCGGCCAGCGCCACGAAGACTGGGACATCCCCGACCCCGCCGGCCAACACCTCGACACCGTACGCACCATCCGCGACGACATCGGCCAACGCGTCCGAGCACTCGTAAACGACCTCACAAGCCAGTAACTACCCGGCCGCGGTTCGAGTCGGACTCGACGAAGCACCAGCCCTGCCGGTCCTTGATCGACCGTGGGAACCGAACCTGCGCAACAATGCAGTCGTGTGACCAGCACAAACACGGTCTGCCGACTCTCTTGATCCATAACCTGCGCGCGATCCGTGACGGCCGTCGGCATCGCTGACCAGCGGATTCTTACGCGGAAACGAGATGTCCGAGTTGCGCCCCCGGCGGGATACATCCCAAAACTGCTCCCCGTTCGGCCGGCTGTCCATAGCGGCTGACCTGCCAATATGCGGTAGCGCTTCATGACTTGCTGGGAATGTAGCGGTGCTCCCTCGACTCGGCCCGCCAGCCCTCTGCAAGGCTCACGGTGGATCGGCCCGCCGCGCCCACGCCACCGCCGGCAGCACACGCTTCAACATGGCGGCGGAGTACCAGCCGCAGGTGGGCCAACACCAGCCGGGAGCTTAGTGTTCTTGTTCATGTATACGTCGCGCACACTCGCGCTAGTCAGGCCGAGCACACCGGCAAGACCTCGACGACTGGGCTGCGCAGCTGCGCAAGGATGGCGTACCGGGCGCCATGACATTGAAATGAGAGTTATGGCCATAATTAACGTCTGTGGACCTAAAGAAGTCTCCGGACAGTCCAACTTTCAGATAATATAAGGGAAAATAAAAGCATATTAAAAGAAAAAGGGAAATATAGAGAGATACGAGCAAAGAAAGGGACAAAGGAAGATCAAATGGGCAACTTTGGGGAAAAGTGTTTTCCTATT
>JAEHDK010000286.1 GCA_016880465.1 Micromonosporaceae bacterium | reverse complement strand
GGCCGCCGCCGCGGCCGCCTTCATCACCGAGTACGCGCGCCTGCTGCTGCCGCCCGTACTGCGCCTGGCAAGCTACGGCATCGGGCTGGAGGCGCACCTGCAGAACTGCGTACCGACCTTCCGGGCCGGCGTACCTCATCGGCTGGCTTTTCGGGATCTGGCCGGGCTTCGGCTGCACCTGCCCCGGCTGCGCGCGCGGGGCATCGCGCCGGACCTGTGGCCGGGTGCGGCGGTGGTGACCGAGGATGTGGACGTGCTGCGCGCGAAGGTCGGCTACACCGCGCTGCAGGCCCACCTCGGCGAGCTGGTCGTCATCCTGACCGCGACCCACGGCCTGGCCGAGGACGCGGCCTGGCGGGGTGTGCGGGAGCTCGTCGACGAGGTCTACGCCGGACCCGGTGAGCCGGACCTGCGCAACCCGGCCGCGTCGGATCGCGCCTTCCTCACCGCACCGACGATGCCGCACAAGGCGTTGGTACGCATGCGGCTCGCGCCCGGCGACGGCGATCGTTACCTGCCCGTACCGAACCCACTGCACCATGGTTCCTGACCCGGTCATCGAGGCGGTGCGGAGCGCGCCGCGGCCCGTGTGCGCGTACGTGTACGACCGGACCGTGCTGCGGGACCGCGCCGCCGCCCTGGCCGCGGTCCTGCCCACCGGGGCCCGGCTGCTGTACGCGGTCAAGGCCAACAGCCACCCCGAGGTGGTACGCACGCTCGCCGCTGTGGTCGACGGATTGGAGGTCGCCTCCGGCGGGGAGCTTGAGCTGGCCCGGTCGGCCGGGACGCGCACGATCGCGTTCAGCGGCCCCGCGAAGACCGACGCGGAGCTGGCCGCCGCCGTCGCGGCCGGGTGCGTCGTGCACGTCGAGAGCGCCCACGAGCTGCGCCGGCTCGCCGCCGTCGCGGAGCCGCACACAACGCCCGGGTCGATCCGCGTCGCGATCCGGGTCAACCGTGCCGTGGCCGGACCGCCCGGTACCCACCGGATGACCGGCGAGCCCACGCCGTTCGGCGTCGACGAGGCCGAGCTGCCGGCGGCCCTGGCGCTCGCCGCGCGGTTGCCGGCGGTCCGGGTACTCGGTTTCCACCTGCACGCCGTGTCCAACAACCTGGACGCCGCGGCGCACGCCGTCTTCGTCAGGGAGTCGGTGGACTGGTCGGTCCGTACGGCTGCCGCACAGGGGCTGCCGCTGTCCTATGTGAACGTGGGCGGCGGGCTCGGGGTGGACTACACCGGCGGCACCCAGTTCGACCTCGGTGCGTTCGGCCGCGCGCTCCCCGAGCACCCCGGTCTGGTGCTGGAGCCGGGCCGGTACCTCGCCGCGCACGCCGGCTGGTACGCCGCCGAGATACTTGACGTCAAGCGCACCCATGGGCGGTGGTTCGCGGTGCTGCGCGGCGGCACCCACCACTTCCGCCTACCGGCCGCCTGGCGGTACAGCCACCCGTGGACGGTGGTACCGGTGGACGAGTGGCCCTACCCGTTCGCCCGCCCCGAGGTGCGTGACGCGCCGGTCGACCTCGTCGGCGAGCTGTGTACGCCCCGCGACGTGCTCGCCCGCGACCGGCACGTCGACCGGCTGCGCGCCGGTGACATCGCGGTCCTCCCGTGGGCGGGCGCGTACGGCTGGGACATCTCGCACCGCGACTTCCTGCGCCACCCGTACCCGCAGATGCTGGTCATCTAGGCCCGGTCAGCCAACCGCCCGGGCCCAGGGTGCGGCGCGGACGGCGCGCAGGGCTTCCCGGCGGGTGGGCCCGGACAGCCGGTCGATGTACAGCGTGCCGTCGAGGTGGTCGCACTCGTGCTGCAGCGCGCGGGCCAGGAACCCGCTGCCCGCGATGGTGACCGGTGCGCCGTACTGGTCGAACCCGCGGGCGACCACGTGCTGCGCGCGGAGCGTCGGGAAGCCCACGCCGGGCAGCGAGAGGCAACCCTCGTCGTCGTCGCGTACCTCGTCGCCCACCGGCGTGACGACCGGGTTGACCAGGTGCCCCTGCGAGTCGTCGGCCAGCCAGACGAACACCCGTACGCCGACGCCGATCTGGGGTGCCGCTACCCCGGCCCGACCCGGCGCGCCGAGCAGCGTGTCGGTCAGGTCGGTCACGAGGTGGCGCAGCTCGTCGTCGAACGTGGCGACCGGATCCGCCGGGGTACGCAGGACAGGATCGCCGAGCAGGCGGATGGGGCGCATCGTCATGGGCACCACCGTACAGCCGGCAGGCAGGCGGGCAGTTCACCGCTTTTCCGGCTATAGCGGTGCGGAACTTCCAGCATTAAGTAGTCGCGCGGACACGCAGTGATTTCCTCGTTCACCGGTGAAGTCCGGCCACCTACCTGGGGTTGACGAGCGCCTAAACTGTGCCCGTCTCACGTCTCACCCCCTCGGAGGCACCGCTCATGGCGTACGGCCGTCCTGCGACTGTTCGCTCGCACCGGCGTGGCGGGCCGCGACGCCGGCTCAACGTCGCGCCCTGGATCGTCATATCGATGGTCGTCGTACTCGTGGGCGCCGGCCTCGGCGGCGGGTACGTGTGGTTGATCAAGCAGTCGTGCTCTGGACAGGTGAAGGCGACGGTCATCGCCTCGCCCGCCACCGCGCCGATCCTGGAGGGCCTGAGCCGCCAGTGGGCGACCGGTGAGCCCTCGGTCGACGGCCGGTGCGCGTCGGTGGTCATCGAGACGAAGGACTCCGCCGAGGTCGCGACCGCGCTGCAGAACCCCTGGGACGCGAAGGTCAACGGCCCGGCGCCGGACGCCTGGGTGCCGCAGTCGACCGCCTGGGTCCGCAAGGCCGCCAGCGACGCCGACGCCGAGCGGATGATCCCCGACCGGCAGCCGAGCATCGCGCGGTCGCCCACCGTGATCGCGATGCCGAAGCCGATGGCCGAGAAGCTCGGCTGGCCGCAGAAGGCCTTGACGTGGCAGGACATCATCGCGGCCGCCAAGAACAAGGACGGCTGGAAGGCGTACGGCATGCCGGACTGGGGACCGTTCAAGCTCGGCATGACCAACCCCGCGGTGTCCACCGCCGGCCTCCTGGCCCTGACCGCGATCCTCGACGCCGACGACGACGAGGAGATCAGCTCGGCGGAGCAGGACAACCTGTACCAGCTCAAGCAGGGGATGGCCCTGTACACCGACCGCACCGAGGACATCCTCACCGAGTTTGCCCGGCAGTCGGCGCAGAGCCCGGACGCCGGGCTCAAGTACATCTCCGCCTTCCCGGCGCTCGAACAGGACGTGCTCAACCACAACCTGCGCAACCCGAAGGCGCCGCTGGTCGCGATCTACCCGAACACGTCGATCGAGGCGGACCACCCGTTCCTCGTACTGAACGCGGAGTGGTCGCGTACCGACGCCCAGAAGGTGGCGACCGAGTTCATGGCCTTCGTCC
This sequence comes from Micromonosporaceae bacterium, assembly GCA_016880465.1. Classification (GTDB taxonomy): domain Bacteria; phylum Actinomycetota; class Actinomycetes; order Mycobacteriales; family Micromonosporaceae; genus EFPC-2. Next base: position 1,489 of record JAEHDK010000286.1, on the reverse strand, counting down.
GCGGCGACGTCGGCGAGAAGCAGCTGCTCGATGCCGGGTTCCGTGACCCGAACCGGGTACCCGGCAAGGACCTGACCCTGCAGAACGGGCTCGCGCCGCAGATCACTGCGCTCCCCCGGGCGGTGCTGCTGCCCGACTCGGTCGTCCGTACGGTGACCACCTGGACGGCCGCGACGCGGTCCACCAACGTGCTGCTCGTCCTGGACGTGTCCGGCTCCATGAACGAGGTCGTACCCGGCTTCGGCAAGACCCGGCTCGTGATGGCGAAGAAGGCCGCGAGCGACGCGATCAACCTGTTCGGCGACGACGCCCGGGTGGGCCTGTGGGTGTTCTCCAGCGCGCTGAGCGGCACCCGGGACTACAAGATCGTCGTACCGCTCGACAAGATATCCAACACGGTCGGCGGCCGGACCCGCCGGGCCCAGCTGCTCGCGGCCGTCGACGGGCTCGTCGCGACCAACGACACCGGGTTGTACGACACGGTCGCCGCGGCACAGAAGGCGTTGCTCGACGGGTACCAGCAGGGCTCGCTGAACCTCGTCGTCGTGATGACCGATGGCAAGAACGACGACCCGACCGGCGGGCTGAGCCTCGAGCAGCTCAAGGCTGCGCTGACCAAGAACGCGAGCGACACCGGCCACAAGGTGCCGATCGCCACCGTGGCGTACGGCGAGAAGGCCGACTTCAACGCGCTCAACGAGATCTCGACGCTCACCGGCGGCATCGCGTTCGAGTCACGCGAGTCGTTCGACATCCAGCAGGTGCTGCAGTCGGCGATCTTCAACGACCAGTGACCGCGGGCTGAGGGCCGCCCACAGCGGGGCGGCCTTCGCCGCGGCCTCGGCGACCTCGGCGGCCGGATCGCTGTCCCAGGTGATCCCGCCGCCGGCCCACACGTGCAGGTCGGTGCCGTCGGCCGCGGCGGTACGGATGGTCAGGCCGAGATCAAGGTGATCGGTGCCCAGCCAGCCGAGCGCGCCCATGCTCGGCCCGCGCCCGACCGGCTCGAGCCGCGCGATCACGTCGAGCGCGGCGAGCTTCGGCGCACCGGTCACCGAGCCGCCGGGGCACATCGCCCGCAGCAGGTCGACGAGGCCGACGCCGTCGGCGAGCTCGGCGGAGACCACCGACTCGGCCTGCCAGAGGTCGCACCACCGGCGCACCGCGAACAGCCGGTCGACGTGCACCGAGCCGGTACGTGCCACCCGGGCCAGGTCGTTGCGCTCCAGGTCGACGATCATCACGTGCTCGGCCCGCTCCTTCGCGGACCCGAGCAGCGCGGCGCGCCCCGCCGGGGTGGCCGGTGCCGTGCCCTTGATCGGCCGCGTGGACACTCGGTCCCCGCGTACCGCCACGAGCATCTCCGGGGAACCGCAGGCGAGCGTCCAGCCCGGCGCACCCGCGGTCGCCCGGGACGCCAGCAGGCCGGCGTACCGCGCCCCGGGCAGGGCGGCCACCCGGCGCAGTGCCGGGAGCGGGTCGCCGGCGT
>JAEHDK010000285.1 GCA_016880465.1 Micromonosporaceae bacterium | reverse complement strand
TCTGACCTGCCGCTACCCTGAACGGGCTAAACAGCTCGGACGGGTAACGAGGAGACGATCGTATGGGTTCGGTGGTCAAGAAGCGCCGCAAGCGCATGGCCAAGAAGAAGCATCGCAAGCTGCTGCGCAAGACCCGAGTCCAGCGTCGCCGCCTCGGCAAGTAGCGGGCCGTCCGCGGTCGCGGTGCGACCGCGTCGACAATCGATCACGGAGTGGTGATGACCACCGTCGTGGTCACGGGCGTCGGCCGCTATCTCGGGGCGCACGTGGCCGCCCGACTCTCCGCGGACCCCGGTGTGGCCCGCGTCATCGGCGTCGAGTCCGCACCCGGTGCGGCCGAGCTGTCCGCGGCGCTGGCCGAGATCGGCGCACCGCCGGACTCCGTCGAGCTGGTACACACCGAGCTGCGCACCGGTACCGTCGCTGCCCTGATCGCCGACGTACGGGCGGACATCGTCGTCCACCTCGCCCTGGTCACCTCGGCCGAGGGTCACCAGGGTGGCCGGGCCGCGATGAAGGAGCAGAACGCGATCGGCACCATGCAGCTGCTCGCGGCCTGCCAGCAGGCGCCGACGATCCGCAAGGTCGTCGTACGGTCGTCGACGGCCGCGTACGGTGCCTCGTTCCGCGACCCGGCCGTGTTCACCGAGGACACCGAGCCGCGCGAGGTGCCACGGGGTGGCTTCGCGCGCGACATCCTCGACATCGAGGGGTACGTCCGCGGGTTCCGGCGCCGCCGGCCCGACGTCGCGGCCACCGTGCTGCGCTTCGTGCCGTTCGTCGGGCGGCGGGCCGATACCCGCCTCACCCGGTACTTCGCGCTGCCCGTCGTACCGACCGTGCTCGGTCGCGATCCCCGGCTCCAGTTCATCCATCTCGACGACGCGCTGGAGATCCTGCACCGGTCGGTCACCGAGGACCACCCGGGTACGTACAACGTGGCCGGGCCGGGCGTCCTGCTGCTGTCGCAGGCGATCCGCCGGGCCGGGCGGCTCGGCGTACCGGTCCTCGAGCCCGGCCTGGCCGGGGCCGCCGCGATCGCAAAGAGCCTCGGTTTCGGCGGGCTGAGCCTCGACCAGGTCGACCTGTTCGTCCACGGCCGGGTCGTGGACACCGCACGGTTGGCCAAGGAGTACGGCTTCACCCCGCGCTCGACCGCCGACGCGTTCGACGACTTCGTCCGCGCCCACGAGCTGGGTGCCGTGCTCGGCCGGCACCGGGTCGCCGCGGCCGAGCGCGCCATCCTCGACGCGATCCGGCGGGTCCGCGGTGGGTGAGGTGGCCGACGTGGACGACACCTGGGACCGCCGGGTGGCCGGCGGGCTCGCGCTGCTGCGCCGGCGGCTGACCGGACAGTACGAGGTCGACGAGTTCGGCTTCGACCGCGAGCTGACCGACGCGCTGCTGTTCCCGGCGCTGCGGCCCCTATACCACAAGTGGTTCCGGGTCGAAGTGTCCGGTGTGGACAACCTGACGGCGGCGGGCGGGGCGCTGGTCGTGGCCAACCACTCGGGCACCGTACCGATCGACGGGCTGATGCTCGCCCTCGCGGTGCACGACGAGCACCCGGCCCACCCGCACCTGCGGCTGCTCGGCGCGGACCTGGTGTTCCGCATGCCGATCCTGTCCGAGCTCGCGCGCAAGGCCGGCGGCACGCTCGCCTGCAACCCGGACGCCGAGCGGCTGCTGCGCAACGGCGAGCTGGTCGGGGTGTTCCCCGAGGGCTTCAAGGGCGTCGGCAAGCGGTACCCGCAGCGGTACCAGTTGCAGCGCTTCGGCCGGGGTGGGTTCGTGAGCGCGGCGTTGCACACCGGCGCTCCGATCATCCCGACCGCGATCGTGGGTGCGGAGGAGATCTACCCGATGATCGCCGACCTCAAGCCGCTCGCCCGGCTGCTCGGTACTCCGTACTTCCCGGTCACGCCCACCTTCCCTTGGTTCGGCCCGCTGGGGATGGTGCCGCTGCCCTCGAAGTGGCTGATCGAGTTCGGCGAACCGATCGACACGGCACAATGGGTCGACCAGGCGGACGATCCGGCGGTCGTGTTCAACCTGGCCGATCAGGTGCGCGAGACGATCCAGCTGGCGCTGCGCCGGCTGCTCGAGCGGCGCCCGGACCCGTTCGCCTGACCGCGCTGAGCGCAGCGGGTGCAGGTCGACCGTGCGCTGGTCGCCGGGGCGCGGCCGGCCCGGGCGGTCATCGCGTCGCGGAGCGCCATCTGCGGCGTACCGCGACCGTGGCCGTGACGGCGCCCACCGCCACACCGGCGGCCAGGGCGGCCGGTACGGCGATCCGGGCGGCCTTGCGGCCGGTCCGGAAGTCCCGGATCTCCCAGCCCTTTTCGCGGGCGGTCCGGCGCAGGGCCGAGTCGGGGTTGACCGCGACCGCGTGCCCGACGGTGGAGAGCATCGGTACGTCGTTGGCGGAGTCGCTGTACGCGGTGCACCGCGCGAGATCCAGGCTCTCGGCCTCGGCCAGCCGCCGCAGGGCTACCGCCTTGGCCTCGCCGTGCAACAGGTCGCCGACGAGCCGGCCGGTGTAGATGCCGTTGCGGACCTCGGCCACCGTACCGAGCGCGCCGGTCAGGCCCAGCCGGCGCGCGATCAGCCGGCCGAGCTCGACCGGGGCCGCGGTGACGAGCCAGACCCGTTGCCCGGCGTCGAGGTGGAGCTGCGCCAGCGCGCGCGTACCCGACCAGATCCGCTCGGCCATCAGCTCGTCGAAGATCTCCTCGCAGAGGCGCTCCATGTCCTCGACCCGCCAGCCGGCGACGAACGCCAGCGCCGCCTCGCGCGCCTGGGACATGTCTTCCTCGTGCTCCCTGGCGAGCAGCCGGAAGCGCAGCTGCTGCCAGGCGACGCGCGCGAGGTCACCGGTGGTGAAGTACTTGCGGGCGGCCAGCCCGCGGGCGAACCAGTAGATCGAGGCGCCCTGCATCATCGTGTTGTCGACGTCGAAGAACGCCGCGGCGGCCGGGTCGGGCGGGACGGCGAGCGCGGCCTCCACCTCGGCGGCGGCTGGCCAGGACGGCAGAACGGCGATCACGGGCGCTCGTGAGCCACTGCGGGCGGCCATCCCGTCTCCCCTCCGGCAACCGGTGCGCAAGCCTCATGCGAGGGTAGCCGGCGGGCGTACGAATCAGGGACTGAGCAAACCGCCAAGGAGTCGGCCCAGGTCGCCGAGCAGACCGTCGGGTTTCTCGGCGACCGGTGTACCGGTGCCGTCCGCGCTGGCCGGCGGCGCGGCCCCGCTGCGCGGCGAGGTCGAGGTGTCGCCCGCCGGCTGTCCGGCGCGCGGTGCCGCCGCGGCACAGGGGGCCGGTACGGGACCCAGCGCATCCATACCGTTGCCCGCGTTGCCGCAGCTCAGCGACTTGCGTAGCAGGCCGATGCGCTGGCCGATCAGGTCGAGCAGCGCGCGTGACCTCGTCGCGCGGTCGCGCGCGTCGCCCCGGACGGCGTCGCCGCGAGCCGAGTCGAGGATCAGGCCGATGTCCTGTTGCTGCCGGCCGACGAACGTGTCGACCCAGTCGAGCGCGGCCGGGTCCCGCCGGTCCACCGCGCTCGAGCTCAGCAGCCGGACGCCTTGGCGGGTCTCGGAGTCCATGTCGTTGAGGACGTCGATCAGCTCGGCAGCCCCCAGCCGGCTCGCCTGGGCCTCGGTCAACCGGGTCCGGGCGAACGCCAGGTAGAGCTGGCCCCGGCTCATGTCGGAGCTGGCCAGGGCCAGCTGGGCGCGCTCGGTCGAGCGCTTCACGCTGTAGAGCGGGTCGCCGGGCAACGCGTCACCGCTGGCGGCGGACATGCCGGACAGCGCGAGCGTACCGGCGGCGACGCCGATGATCACCGCGGCGCGGGTACGGGCGCGCCGGACCGGTGCCGGACCGGCCGTCGTACGGGGACCGGCCGGTGGGCGGGTGAGCCGATCGGCTAGCCCGGCCGGGCGCGCCTCGGGCTCGGGCGCCGCCGCGGTGACCCCGATGCCGTCGCGGACCGCAGTGGCCACGAGCATCGCACGCAGCGAGGTGCGGAAGTCGGGATCGAGCTGCGCCTGCAGGCGACGGGGTTCGGCGGCCGGGCCGACCTGCCCGAGCCGGCGCCCGATCGCCACGGCCGGCGCCAGCTCGGCATCGATGTCGGACCAGAGGTGATGCCGGCGGCCGCCCTCCGCCTCGTCCAGCAGCTGCGCGAATCGCTCGGCGCGCCGGCGGTGGAACATTCGGCTCACCGTACGCACCCCCCTTCGCCCAGCCCGGCGGTCACCGTGGGGACCGTCGGCAGCCAGATGGACGGTCGTACCCCAACCAACGGGGAAAGGGCGCGACACGTTACGGGTCGGTGCGGATTTTCGTCACGATCCGTGACGGCAGCTCGGCGCCGCCGTCGCGTCACTGCTGGAACCCGTCCGGCTGGAGCCGGGCGAGTGCGCGGACCGCACGGTACTGGAGTGCCTTGATCGCGCCCTCGTTCTTCCCCATGGTGTGGGCCGTCTCGGCGACCGAGAACCCTTGGAGGAAGCGGAGGACGATGCACTCCTGCTGCTCCGGGTTGAGCTGCTTGACCGCGGTCAGCAACGCGACGTTCGTGATGTGGTCGACGACCGCCGCCTCCGGGCTGCCCTCCGGGCCCCGGTCCTCACGATCCGCATCGAGAACATCACCTGTTGTAACCTCCAGCCGGTACCGGCCGGACTTGAAGTGGTCCGCGACCAGGTTGCGGGCGATCGTCACCAGCCAGGCGCCGAGATCCCGGCCCTGCCAGGTGAAGCTGCCGATGCGCTTGAGCGCGCGGACGAACGTGTCCGCGGTCAGGTCCTCGGCGAGCTGCCGGTTGCCGACCCGGAAGTAGACGAACCGGAAGACGGTGTCCACGTACCGGTCGTAGATCAACCCGAACGCCTCGGCCTCGCCGGCCTTCGCCCGCTCGACGAGCGCCCACACCTCGGCGGCGGCGTCGGTCGGGTCGGGCCGGTCCGGGAACCGGGCCGGCTCGTGTTCGCCGCCGCCGGCCGGCGCCGCTTCGGGCAGGTCGCGGACCGGCTCCAGCTCGATCGTGTCGGTACCACCGGCCGGCTGGCCCGGTATCGGTTGCCCGTAGGGCCGGGCGCCCAGCGACTTCGCGGTGGGCTGGTGCTTGGCCGACCCGTCATTCGTCTGGCTTCGCGTCCGGGTGCGGGACGGCCCGCCGTCGCCGCGGACCGCAAGCGCGTTCATCAGGTCGGTGCGCAGCGATCTGCCCACGGCGCCCACGCCCTGGGGGTGCGCGGCGCGCGCGCCGCCGATCTGTCCGTTCAGGTATCCGTGTGTGCTCACGGTGCCCCCTCGCCGAAGGCAAAGGCGCTCAGGTGGGTCCAAGAGCGCGATAGCGGTGCTTTACCGGGCACTGCGGCCTCCTCAGGGTGAGGGGTGTCGACCCACAGCAAAAGGGGTGAGCCGACCCGGTGTGATGATAGGGCCAACTTCACCCACGGGTGTGGAGTCCGCTACACAGTGCCGCAGCATTTCCTGAATTACTCCGTCCGTGTCGCACAGGATGTGCGGCGGGGTGCCGCGACACGCCAACCGACACATTGCTGCGACACGCCGATCGGTGAATCGGGCGTGTCGCCACGCCGAGCGCCGACCGGAGCCGGCCGCGGCATCAGAGCAGTCTGGCGGCTAAAACTCGCGCGCGGGCGGTTTTCGGAAAGTGCGCGGGAGGCGGTGCCTGTGCCAGACTCAGCGACCGTGCAGGACGCGCACGCGGGCAACGTCGCCGACCTGGTACGGCGTGCCGCCGCCGCCGGCCCGGATCGAGCCGCGCTATACCACGACGACCTCGTGGTCTCCTGGGGCGAGCTGGATTCGCGCGTCGACGCCGTCGCGCGCAGCCTGCACGCCCTGGCGCTGCCCGGCGACGGGGCACCGGCCCGCATCGCGCTCGCGCTGCCCAACACTGTCGAGTTCGCCGCGGCGTACTTCGGCATCCTGCGCGCCGGGCTCGTGGCGGTGCCGGTCAATCCGGCGTACACCGCGCGCGAACTGCGCCACGTCCTGGTCGACTCCGGCGCGGGCGCCTTCCTCGGCACGGCGGACCTGGTCGCGGCCATCGAGCCCGGACCGCCCGGGCTGCCGGCGCTGCGCCACGTGTACCGCCTCGGTGCCGGGTCCGACTCGGCGGCGCCGGTGGCCACGCTGCTGGCGACCGTGGGCGGGCCGGTGGATTCCGGTACCGGCGGCGAGGATCTGGCGGTCCTGATCTACACCTCGGGCACCGCGGGCGACCCGAAGGGCGCGATGCTGTCCCACCGTGCGCTGCTGGCCAACCACGCGCAGGTGGCCGGGATCTCCCCGCCGGTGCTGGGCACCGACGACGTCGTGCTGCTCGCATTGCCGCTCTTTCATGCCTACGGGCTGAACTCCGGCCTCGGCGCGGTCGCCTACCACGGTGCGGCCGGCGTGCTCGTCGAGCGGTTCGACCCGGTCGAGGCGCTGGCCGTTATCGCGCGGCACCACGTCACCGCGATCGTCGGCGTACCACCGATGTACGTTGCCTGGTCCCTGCTGCCGGACAGCGGCGAGGCGCTGAGCTCGGTGCGGCTCGTGGTCAGCGGCGCGGCGCCGCTGGAGCCGGCCACCGCGGCCCGGTTCACCGCCGCGACCGCCCGACCGATCTTCGAGGGGTACGGCCTGACCGAGACCGCCCCGGTCGTCACGTCGACGTTGGCCAGCCCCACCCCCAAAGCGGGTTCGATCGGCCGGCCGATCCCCGGCGTGCAGGTGCGACTCGTCGGCCCCGACCGCGCCGACGTCTGGTCATCCACAGTGGACCCCGACGAGGCCGAGGCGGACGACGACGACGTCGATGTCGCGTCGCCGGACAGCCCGGGTACCGACCCCGGCGAGGTCGTCGTCCGGGGCGCCAACCTCTTCTCCGGGTACTGGCCGGACGGCCGCGACGGTCCCGACGCGCAGGGCTGGTGGGCGACCGGCGACGTGGCGTACGCCGACGCCGACGGCGACCTGTTCCTCGTCGACCGGCTGGGCGAGCTGATCCTCGTCAGCGGGTTCAACGTGTACCCGCGCGAGGTCGAACAGGTGCTCGCGGCGCACCCGGGAGTGGCCGCCGCGGCGGTCCTGGGCACGCCGCACCCGTACACCGGCCAGACCGTGAAGGCGTTCGTGGTACGTGCGGCCGGCGGTCCCGACGCACCGGTCCTGAGCGCGGCCGACCTGATGCGGCACTGCGAGCGGAGCCTGGCCCGGTTCAAGTGCCCGACCGCGATCGAGTTCGTCGCCGAGCTGCCGTACTCGGCGATCGGCAAGGTTCGCAAGGTCGCCCTGCAGTCCCCGGCCACCGATGCCTGAGCCGCGCCTGACCGTGGTGACCCGTACCGGGTGCCACCTGTGCGACGTCGCGAAGGACGAGATCTCGCGGATCGCCGCGGACACCGGGGTCGGCTGGACCGAGCTGTCGGTCGACGGCGACCCGGCGCTGGAGCGGGAGTACGGCGACCGCGTGCCGGTGATCATGCTGGACGGCCGCGAGCACGGGTACTGGCGGGTCGAGGAGGACCGGCTGCGCCGTGACCTGGCTCATTGAGGACCCGGTTCGCTCCGCCGGGTCGTTGTCTATGGTTGGCCGGATGCATCTCGTCTGGGACTGGAACGGCACCCTCCTCGACGACCTGACGCTGGTCGTGGCCGCCACGAACGCCTCGCTGGCGAGCGTGGCCGGCCCGGTCGTGACGGCGGACGAGCACCGCCGTGACTTCCGCCGGCCGGTCGCCGCGTACTACGCCTTCGTGCTCGGCCGAGCCGTGGACGAGGCGGAGTTCGTCGTGCTCGACCGGGCGTTCCACGACGCGTACCGGGCCGGGTTGGCCCGCTGCGCGCTCGCGGCCGGCGCGACCGCCGCGCTGGCCGCCTGGCCCGGTACCCAGTCCCTGCTGTCGATGTGGTTCCACGACGAGCTGGTGCCGCTGGTGCACGGGTACGGGCTGGCCGACCACTTCGCGCGGGTGGACGGGCTGCGCGCCCGGATCGGCGGCGACCTGAAGGCGGCGCACCTGTCCAGCCATCTCCAGGTTCTCGGCGTGGCCGGGGCCGACACGGTCCTGATCGGCGACTCGCTCGACGACGCGGACGCCGCCGCCACGGCCGGTGCCCGGTGCGTGCTGTACACCGGCGGCTTCACCGACCCGGCGCGGCTGCGGGCGACCGGCCTGCCCGTGGCGAACACGCTGCGAGAGGCCGTGGCGCTGGCAGCGCAGTGGCCGGCGGAATCAGCCGCGTAGGTAGGCCAGCACGGCCAGGACGCGCCGGTGCTGCTCGTCGTCGGGCACCAGGCGCAGCTTGGTGAAGATGTTCCGCACGTGCTTCTCGACGGCGCCCTCGGTGACCACGAGCTGCCGGGCGATCGCGGTGTTCGAGCGGCCCTCGGCCATCAGCGAGAGCACGTCCCGCTCGCGGGGTGTCAGCTCGCGCAGCGGGTCGTCGCGCCGGCGCCGGACGATCAGCTGCGCCACGACCTCGGGGTCGAGGACCGTCCCGCCGGCCGCCACCCGGCCGAGCGTGTCGAGGAACTCCGCGATGTCGGCGACGCGGTCCTTGAGCAGGTATCCGATCGCGCCCACCCGGTCGGCCAGCAGGTCGTCTGCGTAGGACACCTCGACGTACTGGGAGAGCACCAGGATCGGCGACCCCGGGACCCGGCCCCGCGCCTCGACCGCGGC
>JAEHDK010000284.1 GCA_016880465.1 Micromonosporaceae bacterium | reverse complement strand
TTAAAGCGGTACGCGAGCTGGGTTTAGAACGTCGTGAGACAGTTCGGTCCCTATCCGCCGCGCGCGCAGGAGACTTGAGAAGAGCTGTCCCTAGTACGAGAGGACCGGGACGGACGAACCTCTGGTGCGCCAGTTGTCACGCCAGTGGCACCGCTGGTTAGCCACGTCCGGACGGGATAACCGCTGAAAGCATCTAAGCGGGAAGCCCACTTCAAGATAAGGTCTCCCACCCCACCGAGGGTTAAGGCCCCCAGCCAGAACACTGGGTTGATAGGCCAGACGTGGAAGCACAGCAATGTGTTCAAGCTGACTGGTACTAATAGGCCGAGGACTTGACCACAAAACACCACGCGTCCACTGTGCAAACCTGAACCAACGAACACCCACGTTCGAACACGTTCACAACGTTACGGCGGCCACAGCGAAGGGGAAACGCCCGGACCCATTCCGAACCCGGAAGCTAAGCCCTCCAGCGCCGATGGTACTGCACCCGACAGAGTGTGGGAGAGTAGGACGCCGCCGGACATCTTCCCGTGAGGGGCACTCGAGAGAGTGCCCCTCACGCATTTCTAGCCGCGGTGCTGGATTGCCGAGCGCAGGTCGCGAAGCAAAGGCGCGGAATCGTCGGGCGTACGACCGGGGAACATTGCGATCGCGAGGGTACCGTGATCGGCCCAGCCACACACCGCCATCGTGCCGGCCGTACCGGCGCTGGTGCTGCCGCAGCGCATCACCCCACCCAGCGCGCCGGCGGCCACCTCGTGCACGCCCTCGACCTGGCTGTCGCCGTCGGCGAAGAGCCGGAAGGCGCGGTCGAGATCCTTCCCGGGAGAGCGCAGCAGGCCCGTACCCCCGACGATGATGACCGAACGGGACGAGGCCGCCGGGTCGGTGTAGACCGCCCCGAGCGGGTTGCCCAGGCCGAGATCGGCAGCAAGGGCGGTACGCAGGTAGTCGGCGGTGTCCGCGGCCTGCTCGCTGCCATCCAGGCGCAGGCCGCCGACCTCGGCCGGGGCGCGGAGCGTGGCGTCCTTCTCGCGCAGGATGTCGTAGGCCGTCGGGCCGTACGCTGCCGCAACGGCGGCCGCACCCACGCACACCGCCCCGGCCACAGCGGCGATGACCCCCCGCCGCCGGCGACCGGGCGCTCGGTTGCCGGCCGGCTGGCCGTCCGGCCCGGGCGGCTCGTCGAGCCGGACTCCGGACGCGGGCGCGTCGCCGGCGTGGTCGAGCGGCTCGCTGCCGGACCCCGAGAAGAAGATCAGCTCGAGCTCGTCGCGCGGATCGGTCGAGCGGCCCGGTACGCCGGTCCCCGCGCCAGGTTGCTCCGTCATGCGTGATCCGCCTCCCTGTCCGCAGCGCCGGGGCCTAGCACGACGGTACGCGCGGCGACCGGAACGGGCGGCCGGAACGCGGGTGCCAGAGGCCGATCACGGCCACGAGCGCCGGGGTGCACGCCGGCCGCGCCGATCAGGCTCCGGTCTGCCCGTCGATCCGCTCGCGGATCAGGTCGGCGTGGCCGTTGTGGCGGGCGTACTCCTCGATCATGTGGCAGTACGCCCACCTCAGCGACATCTCGCCCAACCGCTCGTGTACGAAGGTCGTGTCGAGTGCCCGGCCGGCGGCTACTTGCCGGGCGGAGTCCATCTCCGCGGTCAGGCGGGCCAGGTCGCGCTCGGCGTGCGCCGGGTCGACCTCCTCGAACGCCGCATCGGGACGGTCGGGACGCCAGTAGATGCGGTCGACGGTCTCCCCGCCGAGCCGCCGGCGGAACCAGCTGCGTTCGACGTCGGTGACGTGCCGTACGAGGCCGAGCAGGGACAGGTTCGACGGCGGTACCGCCTGCTCGGCCAGTTGGGCGCCGGTCAGCCCGGCGCACTTGAACAGCGGTCCAGGGCATCGATCTCCCCGGTGGCGGTCGGCTGCGTCAGCGCTTGAGAATCTCGCTACGGATCTGGCGGAGCAGGGCGGCGCCCTCGTCAACCGTGCGGTTGAAGAACAGCCCGATCACCAGGCTGCCGTGGTCGGCCCAGGCGCACACGCTCAGTGGCACCTTCTGCCCGTTCTCTGCGGCTTGTTCGGCAGCTCCGCACCGCGCGAGTCCGCTGAGCGCACCTGCGTCGATGTCCTTGATGTCGTGAACGGTCAAGCCCTGCGCGCTGCCACCCGCGCTGACACCGCGGAACGCCGCATCGAGCTCGGCCTTGGGGTTCATCAGGAACGACGTACCGCCGACCAGGGCCACGATCCGCTCCGGCGCGGCCGGGTCCTGGTAGAAGGCCGCGATCGCCTTGTCGACCTTGACGTCCTGGCGGATCCGCACCGCGATCTCGTCGGCGGCCCGCTGCAGCTCGGGCTCGGTGCTGAGGTCCAGCCCGGCCAGCTTCGGCGGGGTACTGAGCGTCGCGGGCCACTCGGCGAGGTATGGCCTGGAAACCAGGTACCCGCCGACGCCGCAGAGGACGAGCAGCCCCAGCAGGACGGTCAGCACGATGGTCAAGACTCGCCCCCGCCGCTTCGGCGCCGGCGGAGCAGGCGCTTGGATCGGGCCGCCGTACCCGGGCTGGGGGTACTGGTCGTATGCGCGCTCGTACCCCGGATAGGCCGGCGCCGTGTCGTGCGCGGGGTAGCCCTGAGACGGGATGTTCGGCGCGTACGAGGGTGGGGCGCCGTACCCGGGGTCGGGTTGGCCGTACCCGGGGTGCTGGCCGTACCCGGGTTGCTGGCCGTAGCCGGGTTGCTGACCGTATCCCGGTTGCTGACCGTATCCCGGTTGCTGACCGTAGCCCGGTTGCTGGCCGTACTGGGGCTCGCCGTAATGAGGCTGGCCGTAGCCGGGGCCGTCATCGTAACCGGACGGGGGGTACGTTCCGGACATCAGAACTCCTTCGAAGCGACGCAGCCGAGCATAGTCGCCCGAGCCAGGCTCGGCGTCGTCCGAGGGACGCCAGCCGTAGACTCGCATCCGTGACAGCGACACCCAGCCGCGCGGCCGCGAGCCTGCCCGCTCAGTACGTACCGACGCACGTCGAGCAGCGGCGGTACGAGCAGTGGGTAGCGGCCGGCTACTTCCGGGCCGACGTCACGACGGACCGGCCACCGTTCTCCATCGTCATCCCGCCACCGAACGTCACCGGCTCGCTCCACATCGGCCACGCGCTGGACCACACGATCCAGGACGCGCTCGTCCGTCGCCGGCGTATGCAGGGGTACGAGGCGCTCTGGCTGCCCGGCATGGACCACGCCGGCATCGCCACCCAGAACGTCGTCGAGCGGCAGCTGGCCGCCGAAGGGCTGTCCCGCCATGATCTCGGCCGGGAGACGTTCGTCGAGCGGGTCTGGCGGTGGAAGTCGACCTCCGGCGGCGCGATCCTGGGCCAGATGCGCCGCCTCGGCGACTCGGTCGACTGGTCCCGGGAGCGGTTCACCATGGACGAGGGCCTCTCCCGGGCCGTCCTGACGATCTTCAAGCGGCTGTACGGCGACGGCCTCGTCTACCGGGCCGAGCGGATCATCAACTGGTGCCCGCGGTGCCTCACCGCGCTGAGCGACATCGAGGTCGAGCACTCCGACGACGAGGGCGAGCTGGTCTCGATCCGGTACGGCGACGGCGACACCGCGATCGTCGTGGCGACCACCCGGGCCGAGACGATGCTCGGCGACACGGCCGTCGCGGTCCACCCGGACGACGAGCGGTACGCGCACCTCGTCGGCCGTACGGTGGAGCTCCCGCTGACCGGCCGGGACATTCCGATCGTCGCCGATGAGCATGTCGACCCGTCGTTCGGCAGCGGCGCGGTGAAGGTGACCCCGGCCCACGACCCGAACGACTTCGAGATCGGCCAGCGGCATCGACTGCCGTCGCTCACGATCCTGGACGAGCGTGGGGTCATCACCGCGCACGGACCGTTCGAGGGGCTCGACCGGTTGGAGGCCCGGCCCGCGATCGTCGCGGCGCTGCGCGAGCAGGGCCGGATCGTCGCCGAGCGCCGGCCGTACGTGCACGCCGTCGGGCACTGCTCGCGCTGCGACACCACGGTCGAGCCGCGGCTGTCGCTGCAGTGGTTCGTCCGGGTGGCCCCGCTGGCGAAACAGGCCGGCGACGCGGTCCGGGACGGTCGGGTCCGCATCGAGCCGCCCGAGCTCTCGAAGCGGTACTTCGGCTGGGTCGACAACATGCACGACTGGTGCATCTCGCGGCAGCTCTGGTGGGGACACCGGATCCCGGTCTGGTACGGCCCGAACGGCGAGGTCGTCTGCGTCGGTCCTGGTGACCAGGCACCGGGCGGCGACGGGTGGCGGCAGGACGAGGACGTGCTGGACACCTGGTTCTCGTCCGCCCTGTGGCCGTTCTCCACGCTGGGCTGGCCGGACCGCACCGACGACCTGCGCCGCTTCTATCCGACGAGCGTGCTTGTCACCGGGTACGACATCCTGTTCTTCTGGGTTGCCCGGATGATGATGTTCGGCCTGTACGCGATGGACGGCGAGCAGCCGTTCGATGTCGTCGCCCTGCACGGCATGGTCCGCGACCAGTACGGCAAGAAGATGTCGAAGTCCGCCGGCAACGTGGTGGACCCGCTCGACCTGATCGACCGGTTCGGGGCGGACGCGACCCGGTTCACGCTCGCGCGCGGCGCCAACCCCGGCACCGACGTGCCGATCAGCGAGGAGTGGCTGGCCGGCTCCCGGAACTTCTGCAACAAGCTCTGGAACGCAACGCGGTTCGCCGTACACAATGGTGCGACCGTGGCCGGCGCGCTGCCGCCCGCCGCCGATCTGTCGGCGGTGGACCGCTGGGTGCTGTCCCGCCTCCAGCAGGTGATCGCCGAGGTCGACGAGCAGTTCGAGCGGTACGAGTTCGCCAAGCTGTGCGACACGCTCTACCACTTCGCGTGGGACGACGTCTGCGACTGGTACCTCGAGCTGGCGAAGCCGGTTCTCACCGGCGGCGGCCCGGGCGCGGACACGACGCGGCGGGTCCTCGGCCACGTGCTCGACCAGTTGCTCCGGCTGCTGCACCCGGCGGTCCCGTTCGTCACCGACGAGCTCTGGACCGCGCTGACGGGTGCCGAGTCGGTGGTGATCGCGGACTGGCCGGTAGCGGACAAGTCCTATGTGGACGATGCAGCGGAGGTGGAGGTCGCCGCGCTGCAGCGGGTCATCACCGAGGTCCGGCGGTTCCGCTCGGACCAGGGAGTCAAGCCCGGCCAGCGGGTGGCGGCCCGGCTCGGCGGGCTCGCCGGCGCCGGCATCGCCGACCACGAGCCGCTGATCCGCTCGCTGGCCCGACTCGATCCGGCCGGTGCCGGATTCGCCCCGACCGCCACGCTGGCGGTCACCGGCGACGTCACCGTCGCGCTGGACATCCGGGGGGCCATCGACGTGGCCGCCGAGCGCGCCCGCCTGGACAAGGACCGCGCGGCGGCGGAGAAGGAAGCCGCCCAGTGCCGGGCCAAGCTGGACAACCCCGCGTTCGTCGACAAGGCTCCGGACGCCGTGGTCGCGAAGATCCGGGAACGGCTGGCGGCGTCCGAGGCGGACCTGGCCCGCATCACCGCCGCCCGCGCGGCGCTGCCCCAGTGACCGAGCGACCGCCCGGCAGGGCGGCCAGGATGCCCGCGCGATGACCGAGTTCGCCGCCGTCGACGCCGCGTTGCTGGCCCGCGGGTTCACCCGCATGGCGTTCGACCTCAGCAAGATCGGCGAGCTGCTCGACCTGCTGGGCAGCCCGCAGCGGGCGTACCCGTCGATCCACGTGACCGGTACGAATGGCAAGACGACCACGGCTCGGATGATCGACAACCTGCTCCGGGCGCACGGGCTGCACACCGGCCGGTACACGAGCCCGCACCTGGCGACCGTACGCGAGCGGATCAGCCTCGACGGCGTACCGGTCGACGAGGAACGGTTCGTCGCGACGTACCGCGAGGTGGCGCCGCTCGCCGAGCTGGTCGATGCGAGGCGCCCGGAGTCGCTGACGTACTTCGACCTGACGACCGCGATGGCGTTCGCCGCCTTCGCCGACGCGCCGGTGGACGTGGCCGTCATCGAGGTGGGGCTCGGCGGTGCCGAGGACGCGACGAACGTCCTGCACGCTCCGGTCTGCGTGATCACCCCGATCGGGCTCGACCACACCGAGTGGCTCGGCGACACCGTCGAGGACATCGCGCTCGCCAAGGCCGGCATCATCCACAATGGAGCGACGGTGATCTGCGCCGCCCAGCCGGAGGAGGCGCTGGGGCCGATCGTCGAGCGGTGTGTCGAGGTCGATGCCACGATCGCCCGGGAGGGGACCGAGTACGGCGTGCTCGGCCGCAGCCTCGCCGTCGGCGGCCAGGTGGTCACCCTGCAGGGCCTGGGCGCGGCCTACCCCGAGGTGTACCTGCCGCTGCACGGCGCGCACCAGGCGCAGAACGCGGCCGTCGCGCTCGCGGCCGTCGAGGCGTTCCTCGGCGTGGGCACCGACAAGCAGCTCGACCCCGAGGTGGTGCGCGCCGGGTTCGGCGCCGTGGACTCGCCCGGCCGGTTGGAGCGGGTCCGATCCGCCCCGACCATCCTGTTGGACGCCGCGCACAACCCGCACGGCATGGCCGCCACCGCGACCGCGCTGGCCGAGGAGTTCGCGTTCCGCCGGCTGGTCGCGGTGGTGGCGGTGCTGCGCGACAAGGACGCGCGCGGGATGCTGGAGCAGCTGGAGCCCGTCGTCGACGCCGTCGTCGTGACCCGCAACACGTCGCCCCGGGCGCTGCCCGCCGAGCAGCTGGCCGCCGTGGCGGTCGAGGTGTTCGGCGAGGACCGGGTCAGCAGCCAGCCGGGGCTGCCGGACGCCATCGAGGCGGCCGTCACGCTAGCCGAGTCCGATGTGGACGGTGAGCCGGCCGGGGTGGGCGTCGTCATCACCGGCTCCGTCATCACCGCAGCCGACGCCCGCCGGTTGCTGAAGCGATGACCGAGGATCAGCCGTCCGGGCTGCGCGACCCGGCGGCCGCCGTACGGGGAGTGGGCGCCACCGCGCTCGTTCTTGAGGCCGTCGTACTGCTGCTGGCGATCCAGCCGCTCCGGGTGCTCGGCGGCGGGCTGGGCGGCTGGGCCATCGGCGCCGTCCTCACGTTCGTCGTGCTCGCCGTCGCGCTGGCCGGCCTGCTGCGCCGGTCGTGGGCCTGGTACGCCGCGGCCGCCCTGCAGGTCGCCCTGCTCGCCGCCGGGTTCCTGAACGGGGCGCTGGCGGTGCTCGGCGTCATCTTCGGAGGGGTCTGGGCCTCGGTGCTCTACCTGCGCCACCGGCTCGTCGGCTCGGGCCGCTAGCGCCCGCGGCTAGCCGGGCGTCCCGCGCGGCCGCCAGCTGATCAACGCGATGCCGTGCCGGTCGGGGTCCGGGAACCCGGCCGCCCATAGCTCCCTGTCCGCCACGTGCGCCACCGGTTGGGGCTCGTGGAAGAACCGTACGCCCTTGCGCCGCAGTTGGTCGTACTCCGCTTCGATGTCGGCGACCTCGATGTTGACGTGGACCCGGCGGTGTTCCACCTTTGCCATGTCGCGGACGGCGTGCAGCATGATGCGGGTGTCCCCGGCGGCGAGGATCGCGGTGGCCGGCCCGCGGTCGACCGCGGACAGACCGAGCATGTCGTGGTAGAAGTCGATGGACCGGGCGAGGTCGGTGACGGTCAGCGTGACCCCGATGCCCCGGATCGCGCCGGACCTGCCCGGCCGGGCACTGGGGTACGCCCCGAGCAGGTCGGCGACGGCATCGGCGTCGGCGCTCGTACGGGACTCGCCACGCGGTCCCGGCGGTACACCGAGGACGGCCGAGGCACCCTCCATCGGCACGATGTCGTGCACCGGTGTCTCGTCCTCGACCGCGACGCTGGTGGCCGGCTCCGCCACGGGTTCGGCGGCCCGGGCCGGC
>JAEHDK010000283.1 GCA_016880465.1 Micromonosporaceae bacterium | reverse complement strand
GCCACTCGACGTCTGCCGATTCGAGAGGCATGCTTGTGTTGCGACACGCTCTCATGTGTCGGACCTGCCCCGCGTTGTACCGGATAATGAGGCCCTCGGCGGTTGCACCCCCCGTGACCGCTGAGCGGGTTCGGCTCGACCCCCCCGGAGCCGGGCCCCCCTGACGACCCCCGTCTCCCCCCGGCGGGGGTCGTCCTATTTCCGCCGGTATGCTGGTTAGCGCAGGAAGTCGACGAGCTCCGCGTTGACCTCGTCGGCGTGCGTCCAGGTCAACCCGTGCGGTGCGCTCTCGACCACGACCATCCGGCTACCGGGCAAGCTGTCGTGCAGCGGCACGCCGGTGGCGTCGATCGGCAGGATCCGGTCCGCCTCCCCGTGCACGACCAGCGAGGGGATGTCGATCCGGGCCAGATCGTTCCGGAAGTCCGTCAACCACGTGGGTACGCTGTCCACCTCGGCGGTCGCCGACGAGTTGGCCGCTATGTCCCAGCTGAACCGGACGACATCAGCGCTGACCCGGTTACCGCCGAACACGTCGACGTTGTAGAAGTCCGCCAGGAACGCGGACAGGTACGCCAGCCGGTCCTCGACGAGGCTGGAGACCATCCCGGCGAAGATGCCCGGGTCCACTCCGCTCGGGTTGTCCGGCGTCCTGGCGAGGAACGGCGGCACCGAGGACAGGAACGCCGCCTTACTCACCCGGTCCGAGCCATAGGTGCTCAGATAGCGGGCCACCTCGCCGGTACCCATCGCGAATCCGACGAGCGCCGCGTCGCGCAGGTCGAGCGTGGCCATCAGCTGGTTGAGGTCGCGGGTGAACGTGTCGTAGTCGTAGCCCTCGGTGGGCTGGCTCGACCGGCCGAACCCGCGGCGGTCGTAGCCGATCACCCGGTACCCGGCGCTGAGCAGGACCGGCAGCTGCTTCTCCCATGACGCGCTGCTGAGCGGCCAGCCGTGGATCAGCACCACCGGCGGGCCCGAGCCGTGGTCCTCGTAGTACAGGTCGATCGGCCCGGAGTTCTCGTTGCCCACCTTGATGTACGGCACTGCCCACCTCCTGCGGTGACGGTTCCGCGCGCTGCCTTCGGGCATCGTCCGCGACGGCCGGGTGATCCCGACTCATCCGGCCCGAGTGAGTTGGCGGGCGGGCCGTAGCAGAGCACTGAGCGGATCGCCACGTTGTCCACAGGTGTGCTGCCCGTCCACAGGTCCGCGTCGGGGACCTTTCCACGGGCCGCCGCGCACGGGACGGTGTCCACCGATCGCCCGCACTCGCCTCCGGAGGCCGCCCATGCCGAGCTCGCCGTCCCAAGTCGCGCGCCGCCGTCCCCTCGCGGTCACCGCGGATCAGGAGCTGTTGGACGAGTTGGTACGCCTCGCGGCCAGCGGTGGCGTCGATCTCGATGTCGCCCCCGACCCGGTGGCCGCGAAGCGGTACTACGGCCCTGCCCCGCTCGTCCTGGTCGGACTCGACGTCGCCCCGGCCTGCCAGCGGGTGAAGCTGCCGTGGCGGCCGGGCATCGTGGTGGTTGGCCGCGATGGCGATCCGGCGTCGCCCTGGGAGCTGGCGCAGGTCGTCGGTGCCGCGCACGTGGCCATCCTGCCGGCCGCCGAACCCTGGCTGGCCGACCGGCTCGCCGAGGTCGCGCGCCGGCCCCAGCGGGACGGCCGGCTCGTGGCGGTGATCGGCGGTCGAGGCGGTGCGGGGGCGAGCGTGCTGGCCGCTGCCATCGCCGTGACGGCGGTCCGCACCGGGCTCCGCACGCTGCTCGTCGACGCTGACCCGCTCGGCGGCGGCATCGACCTCGTGCTCGGCTGGGAGGGTGTGACCGGCCTGCGCTGGCCCGCCCTGCGGGACACGGGACCAGATGTCGAGCCGCCCGCGCTCGTCGCCGCGCTGCCCAAGCAGGGCCAGCTCGTCCTGCTGTCCTGGGACCGGGGCGAGCTCGTGGCGGTCCCGCCCGAGGCCATGGCGGCCGCGGTCGAGGCCGGCCGGCTC
>JAEHDK010000282.1 GCA_016880465.1 Micromonosporaceae bacterium | reverse complement strand
GCGCCTTGGGGCGGACCTCGGTGAGCGGCCGGAGCCGGCGGCCCTCGCCTGCGGCCAGCACCACCGCGCACAGCCCGGCGCTGGCCTGGATACCGCTGCCCACCGTCACGGCGCCGCCGGCCCGATCCCGTAGCGGCCCAACAGCCGCACGGTCGCGAGGGTCAGCCGAGGCAGCGCGTCGATCGGGTGCCAGGCGGCCTCGAAGACCTCCGCACCGTCCACTACCGGCGTGACCGCCGCCGCGGCCACCTGGGCCTCGAAGACCAGATCGACCCAGCGCCCCTTGGTGTGTACCACCGCATTGGGGTTGGCCGGGGTGAGCTCGCCGGCGTCGAGCCGGATGCCGGTCTCCTCGGCCAACTCCCGGCGGGCGCCGTCGACCGGGTGCTCACCGCCGCGGAGCAACCCGCCGGGCAGTGTCCAGCCCCGGCCGGGCGGCTGGCGCAACAGCATGAGCCGACCAGGATCGGCCGCTTCCGCGTCGCGCAGCAAGACCACCGCCCCGATGGTGTACGTCGGGGTGGCGAGCCGGACCAGCCGGAGCCGGACGCCCTGCGGCAGCCGATAGAAGATCGCGTAGCCGACGGCGGTGGCGCGGGTGCGGAGCGGGATCACCCGGACAGGCTACGGCGTGGGCCCGGCCACCCCCGGCCCGTGGTCGACGAATGCGATCAGCTCGGCCACGATCCGTTCGGCCAGCACCTGGTGCTCCGCGACCGACACCAGCAACGTCTCCAGGTCGGCGTAGCCGAGCTGGTCGGCCAGGCGAAGCAGCGGGACGTCGCTGGTCAGCCCGCGCCCATGTTGGCGCAGCGCGAGGCCGATCGCGGTCCGGCCGAGCCGCACCTTGTGCGCGATGCTGTAGGACTCCGGGTTGTGCTCGGCGTACCAGCGGCTGATCTGCAGCTGTGCGAGTGGGGTCTTGACGAACGACAGCCACTCGCGGGCCGGTCCGGCTCCGGCGGCCGGCTCCCCGTCGGGTAGCTCGAAGGCGGCGATGTCGTCGTGTCGGGTCAGCACGTCCACGACGTCGCCGTCGGCGAGCGGGACCGAGACCTTTACCAACCGCCCATTGATCAGCGCGGCCACGCAGTGGTCGCCGAGTTGGGTATCGAGCTCGTACGCCAGGTCCACCGGCGTCGAGTCGGCCGGCAGCTGCACCCGGCGCCCATCCGGGGTGAACACCTGGATCTGCGCCTCGGCCAGGTCGCTGTGCAGGGCCTCCAGGAACTGCGCCGGATCGCTCGCCTCCGGCTCCCACTCCAGCAGGCGGCGCAGCCAGGGGAGTTGGACATCCGGGTCGGCGGCGTCGTCCGCGCCACGGAACCGGAAGCTCGCGACGATGCCGTACTCCGCCGTGCGGTGCATCGGCTCGGTGCGGATCAGCACCTCCACGGTCTGGTCCTGCGGGCCGATGACCGTGGTGTGCAGCGAGCGGTAGAGGTTGTTCTTCGGCGAGCCGATGAAGTCCTTGAACCGGCCGCGGACCGGCCGCCAGATGCCGTGGATCGCGCCGAGTGCCGCATAGCAGTCGGTGTCCGGACCGTCCACGATAATCACGAGCCGCGGCAGGTCGAACGGCGTGTCGTGGCCGCCGGCCAGGGTGTCCTTCCAGATCGAGTAGTAGTGCCGGGGGCGGTCGCGGGCGGTCGCGGTCACCTTCTGGGCGCGCAATGCCGCGCGGGCCGCCGCCGAGAGCTCGGCGAGGTACGTGGTCCATTGTGGACGATTGTGGACGTAGTCGTCGATCCGGCTGTACGCCTCGGGCTCCAGGTGGTAGAGCACGGTGTCTTCGAGCTCCCGCTTCAACGCCTGGATGCCCAGCCGGTCGCAGAGCGGGATGAGCACGTCCCGCGTGGTGCGGGCGACCCGGGTGCGGGAGGCCGGTGAGCGCGCGCTGAGCGTACGCATGTTGTGCAGCCGGTCGGCGAGCTTCACGACGAGCACCCGTACGTCCCGCCCGGCCGCGATGATCATCTTGCGGATCGTCTCCGCTTCCGCGTCGCTCCCGTACGACAGCTGCTCGACCTTGGTCACCCCGTCGACGACGGTCGCCACCTCGGGGCCGAAGTCCCCATCGAGCGCGGCGAGGGTGTAGCTCGTGTCCTCGACCGTGTCATGCAGGAGTGCGGCCACCAGCGCCGTCGTGTCCATGCCCAGCTCGGCGAGGATCCGCGCGACCGCGATCGGGTGCGTGATGTACGGCTCGCCGCTCTTGCGGACCTGGCCCGCGTGGGCCGCATGCGCGATCGCGTACGCCCGGCGCAGGGCAGTCACGTCCGCACGCGGATGGTGTATGCGGTGCTCCCGGATCAACGCGGTCAGCGGGTCACCGCCGGACTCGCCGCCGGACTCGCCGCCGCCGAGCAGCGAGCGCAGCCGGCGGATCCGACCGTCGCGCGGCTGCGGTTCGGCCGCCTGGGTCCGATCGCGCAGCGGTACCGGCCGAGGGGCCGCAGCAGCGGCCGGGC
>JAEHDK010000281.1 GCA_016880465.1 Micromonosporaceae bacterium | reverse complement strand
TTGGGCAGCAGGTTGGCCATCCGGCGGGCCGGGTTCCGCCGCTGCCGCTGGCGCGGTGCCCGGCCGCCCCGGATCCGCTGCGCCTGCGCGCTCTGCAACAGGGCCCGCTGGTGCAGAGCGGCCTGCATCTGGTTGGAGAGGTTCGCCCGGTCCCGCTGCATGGCCAGATCATGCGAGGTCATCTCGGCGATGTCCCGGTCGAGGCGCTCGATCTCGGCGGCGAGCGGCGGGGCCGGCCGGCCGCACGACAGGCAGCCGTGTATCGGGTCGGCGGGGCTCCCGCAGTACTTGCACTGGTACATCCGAAAGCCCCCTTTCTCAGCGGACCGTACTCACCGAAAGCATGCCGAGTGGCGGCGAGTCTGAACAGTCCCTCATGGAGTGTCCGGGGTGGACGATCGTTACCGGGTGCCGCGGTACCGCCAGCGGAGCTGGAACGGCACCTTCGCCGACTCGAGCTTCACCGCGAGGGTCATCTTGCTCGACCCGAGCACGCGCTCCTCGAACCGGATGGGGACCTCGACCACCTTGTGCCCGCGGCGTACGGCGAGGTAGTTCATCTCGACCTGGAAGCTGTATCCGTTGCTGCGGACGCGGTGCAGCCCGATGTCGAGCAGCGTCTCCCGGGCCCACAGCTTGAACCCCGCGGTCACGTCCCGGATCTTCATGCGCAGCAGCGCGTCGACGTAGAAGTTCGCCCAGCCGGACAGGATCCGCCGGTCGACGCCCCACTCGGAGGCGAGCGAGCCGCCGGGTACGTACCGGCTGCCGATCACCACGCCGGCCCGGGTGGACAGCAGCGTGCCGAGCAGCTGCGGCACGAAGGCCGGCGGGTGGGACAGGTCGGCGTCCATCTGGAGTACGTACTCGGCGCCGGCGTCGAGCGCCCGGGTCATCCCGTCCACATAGGCCCGACCCAGGCCATCCTTGTGCGGCCGGTGCGCGACCGCCACCCGGCCGTCGGACGCGACCGCCAGCTCCTCGGCGACCTTCCCGGTCCCGTCCGGCGAGTTGTCGTCGACCACCAGGACCGTCAGGCCGGGCAACGGGAGAGCGAGCAGCTCCTCGACCACGAGCGGCAGGTTGGCCGACTCGTTGTAGGTCGGCAGGACGACCGTGACGGCCGCGTCGCGCCACGGCGCGGGCAGCTCCACCGGGCTCTCGGGGGACCGTGTCATGAATACGATCCTGTCAGATGCGGCCGGTAGTCACGCGGTGACTCCCCGCTCGTGCGGCGGGTTCACCGGCTCGACGGGCGGCCCATCCCGCGGTACTCCCAGCCGGCGCGGGCCCAGATCACGGGGTCGAGGCAGTTCCGGCCGTCGATGACCCGTCGACCGCTGACCAGCTCGCCGATCGCGGTCGGGTCGGCGTTGCGGAACTCGTCCCACTCGGTGAGGACGCAGACCAGCTCGGCGCCGCGTACCGCGTCGACGAGCGAGAGGGCGTAGGTGACCTCGGGTACCTCGCGGGCCGCGTTCGCCATGCCCTCCGGGTCGTACACGGTCACGTGGGCACCGGCCCGGCTCAGCTTGCGGACCACGGACAGCGCCGGCGAGTCCCGTACGTCGTCGGAGTTGGGCTTGAAGGTCGCCCCCAGCACGGTCACCGCGACACCGCCCAGGTCGGGGCCGTTGGGCCCGTAGCGCCGGTCCAGCAGCTCCGCGGCCAGCTGGATGACCCGCTGCCGGCGGCGCTGGTTGATCAGGTCCGCCTCGTGCAGGAAGCGCAGCGCCTCGCCGACGCCGAGCTCCTGGGCCCGGGCCTGGAAGGCGCGGATGTCCTTGGGCAGGCACGCGCCGCCGAAGCCGACCCCGGCGCGGAGGAACTTGTTGCCGATCCGCGGGTCGTAGCCGATCGCCCGGGCCAGCTGCGTCACGTCGGCGCCGGAGGCCTCGCAGACCTCGGCCATCGCGTTGATGAACGAGATCTTGGTGGCGAGGAACGCGTTCGCCGCGACCTTGGCCAGCTCGGCGGTCGGGAAGTCGGTGATCACCACGGGCACGTCCCGGTCCTCGGTCGCGGCGAGGTCGAACACGCCCTTGTGCGCGGAGTGCAGCATGCCGAGCGCCCACTCGCTCTTCACGCCGAAGATCACCCGGTTCGGCCGGAGTACGTCCTCGACGGCGAAGCCCTCCTGGAGGAACTCCGGGCTCCACGCCACCTCGACCTCGGACGTCACCGGCGCGTGCTTGCCGACCAACTGCTCAACCCACTCGGCCGTACCCACCGGGACCGTCGACTTGCCGACGATCAGGGCTTTGCGGCCGAGGTACGGAGCGAGGCTGATGATCGCGGACTCGACGTACCCGAGGTCCGCCGCCAGCCCGTCCGGCCGCTGCGGCGTGCCCACGCACAGGAAGTGGACGTCCCCGAACGCGGCCGCGTGCGCGTAGTCGGTGGTGAACCGCAGCCGGCCGGCCGTCAGGTTCTTGGTCAGCAGCTCGTCCAGCCCGGGCTCGTGGATCGGTACGGCGCCCGCGTTCAGCTTGTCGATCTTCGCCGCGTCGACGTCGACGCCGAGCACCTCGTAGCCGAGCTCGGCAAAGCAGATCGCGTACGTCGCGCCCAGGTACCCGGTGCCCAGGAAGGTCAGTCGGGGGCGGGGCGCGCCGGAGGGCGGCGTGACCGCGGCGATGGCCTGCAGTGTCTGGTTGCTCGAGTACGGGCTCGTCACGCTTGCTCTCCGCTCGCACGTCGCGCCGACGCTGGGCGCCGTTGTGGCCGCCACCGGGTGCCGGCGACGATAGTCCGTGAGCCTACGCGGGCGTGGCCTGCGCCGCCGGCCTACCCCACTTATATCCTCACATCGGGGCGAGTATGTCGCATCGCTGGACACGCGTGCCGCGTCCGGGTCGGCTTTCGGACCGGAGCGGTCCAGCCGGTCCGGGCCGGGTCGGTCGTCAACACGCGGTCCCGGTGACGCGTCGCATCGGCGCCGGTGAACGCATGTCGCTGACCTCGAGTGCGCATCCGGGCGGTCGTGACGGTCGGTGGTAGTGGCGGCTGTCTATTGCTTCATAGCGTGATCTTGTCGTAGCTTTCCCGTCACAACATCGACTGACGCGGATGCACTGGACGGGGAGGTCGTCATGGCCGTGGTGCGGGATGTGTTCGGCGGTCGTGGTCGCGCCCGGGTGGCTGCTGGTGTGGCGGTGGGCCTGGTGGTGTCGTTGGCGCCGCAGTCTCCGGTCTTCGCGGCGCCTGCTCGGGGTGATCCGTCGCCGGCCCCGGCGGCGGACCGGTCGGTGCCGGTGTCTGCGGTTCGGGTGGACAGCACGCCGTTGCCGGCGATGCCGGCGGCCGCGGTTACCGCGCCGGTGTGGCCGGTGGCGGGTTCGGCGTTGGTGAACCTGGCACCGGTGGGCACCGGTGGGCGGGGTGAGGCGCGGGAGTTGCCGGGGGTGGCGGCGGCGTCGGCGGCGTTGGTTTCGGACGCTATTGGGGGAGGACAAGGTGAGTTCGCGGTCAGCCTGGCAAGAGTACGTTGACGCATTCAATTTGATGCGCTTGGCCCGGCTTCGTCTTGACAAGGGTGAATGTGATCAAGATATACGCTCGGCTTTGACTCCCGGCTCACGTTATTCGGAGGCGTTGTTCCTACTGTCCACGGGCCCGCCTGAGCGCCTGATTCCATTCGTTGACCTACTTGTTCGTCGAGCAGTTGAGCAGGGCCGGGAAATGGAGCACCTTCGTCAACTCCTTGCACGTGTGCAACCAGCAACGCTAGAACTGCACCTCAGTAACATAGTCAGTGAGACCATTGAGTTCGGGGAGGGAGCCTGGGATCGATTCCGGCCGCTTGCTGAACTGCTTCGCGACCTAGGCTACACGGCACTGTTGACCCGCCTTGTTGACTATGCGACGCAGTCAGGAAATGTGGACATCCGTGAGGTGGCAGAAGACTTCGGCTAATACAACTGACGATCGGAGACTGCGGTAGCTGCGTCGTAACTGGTAAGGTCCGCGGCGTGGCTGGTTGACCTCCTTTGCTTTTCTGTCCACTATGGAGCAGTGGTCACTGACCCCGGCCCGTCCTATGAGGAGCTTGCCGCGGAAAACGCGCAGCTTCGGGTGATGGTCGAGGCGTTGCGGGCCGAGATCGCTGAGCTGAGGCGTCGGTGGGGCAGAACTCGCGGAACTCGTCGTTGCCGCCGTCGGCGGACTCGCCGTTTGGCGAGCCGGCGCCCAAGTCGGTGCGGCGGCGCAGCGGCCGGAAGCCGGGTGGACAGCCGGGGCATCTGGGCTCGACTCTGTCCCAGGTGGCCGACCCGGACGGGGTGCTGGTGCACGAGCCGGACCGGTGCGGCGGCCGTGGTGCCGGCCTGGCCAGCGCGCCACAGGTCGGCGTGGAGCGGCGGCAGGTGTTCGACCTGCCCCCGATTGCGGTACGATCACCGAGCATCAGCCCATCGCCCGCCGCTGCGGTTGCGGTGCGTTCACCTACGGCAGGGCTCCGGATGGTGTGGCCGCGCCAGCGCAGTACGGGCCACGGATGACCGCGATCATCATGTACCTGTACGTTGGGCAGTTCCTGTCCAAGCAACGCACCGCGGCTGCGTTGGCCGGACTGTTCGGCACCCTGATCTCAGAGGGAACCGTGGCGACGATGACCGCCCGCGCCGCCGGTGACCTGCACGGCTTCTTGGACCAGCGGTCAGTTCGCGTAGGGCGTCGGCGCAGCACAGTTGATGGGCGGCGTCGGCGTGTCGCCGAGACCGCACCGGCCAGCACCTGGTGCTGGGCCACCCAGGCCGCCGACGCATTGACCGCCATCCAGCACCTGGCCACCGCCGCCCGCGAACACGGCCACCTCGATCAGGCGAATCTGTTCCTGCATTTCGCGTTCGACACGTGGCTGGCCCGGCAGTTCCCGGCCGTCACGTTCGAACGGTATGTGGGCGACGCGGTGATTCACTGCGTCAGCGAAGCCGAGGCTCGTGCGGTGCCCGCGGCGCTCGGGGAACGGATGCAGGAAGTCGGGTTGGAACTGCACCGGGACAAGACCCGGATCGTGTACTGCAAGGACGGGCGACGGCGCGGCTCGCACGAGCACACGTCGTTCACCTTCCTTGGGTTCACCTTCCGGGCACGACCGGTGCGGCCGCGGTCGGGAAGATGTTCACCGGCTTCAACCCGGCGATCAGCAAGGACGCCTTGAACAAGATCAGTGCCGAGGTGCGGTCGTGGCGACTGCATCGACGCACCGGTGTGTCCGACGTGGACCTCGCGCGATGGATCAACCCGATCGTGCGGGGCTGGATGCAGTACTACGGGGCGTTCTACCGCTCCGCGCTGTATCCCCTCCTACAACGCATCAACACCTACCTGACGCGGTGGCTACGCACCAAGTTCGAACGGCTGCGGACCCGCAAGCGGGCCAACGCGGCGTGGACACAGGCCATCACCAGACGGCCGAAGTTCTTCGCCCACTGGGCCTGGATCAACGCGGTCCCGATAGTCCGATGACCAGAACGACACGAGCCGTATGACGGGGAGTGTCACGTACGAATCTGTGGGGGCCGGCGGGTGAGACTCCCGCC
>JAEHDK010000280.1 GCA_016880465.1 Micromonosporaceae bacterium | reverse complement strand
TGCTTCGCGGGCCCGTTCGTCCGCGGTGGACGACGCGTAGCGGCGCAGCATCTGCGGCGAGCGCCAGCCCATCAGCCGCTGGAGGTCGGCCTCGTTGCCGCCGGCCGCGGACCACCGGTGCGCGGCGGTGTGTCGGAACAGGTGGGCGTGCAGACCGGGGATGCCGGCGGCCTCGCCGCGGCGCTTGAGCATCTGCTCGATGCCGTTGTCCAGCAGTGCGCCGCGGTTCTTCTCGGCCAACCACACACCGTCGCAGGTGCGCCCACTTCTCGCGTTTCCGCATGCGCAGGTACCGGCCGACCGCGAGCCCGGTGGTGTGCCCGAACGGGCAGACCCGCGGCCGGCTTCCCTTGCCGAGCACCGTGATCGTGTCGGCGTCCAGGTCCACATCGGACACGGACAGCCCGGCGATCTCGCCGCGCCGGCAGCCGGTGTCGATGAACAGCCGGATGATGGCGGCATCGCGCCGGTCGACGAAGGTGGTTCCCTTGCAGGTGGCCAGGATCGCGCGGAGCTGGTCGTCGGACAGCACCGGCGCCGGGGTCTCCGGTACCAGCGGCGGGCGCATCTTCTCCATCGGGGAACGGTCCAGCTCGTCCTCGCGGACCAGCCAGCCGAACAGCTGTTGCAGCGCCCGGTAGGTCATGTTCGCGGTGGCCGGCGCCCGGGTCGCGGTCATGTGCGCCATGAACCCGACCAGTGCGGCCCGGTCGACCTGCTCGGGCACACCTGGGCGCCGGCGTCGGCGAGGTAGCACGACGTGACCGGCGTTTCCCCAGGTAAAACCTGAGATGGTGGGCACGGCTGGGTTCGAACCAGCGACCCCTCGCTTGTAAGGCGAGTGCTCTCCCACTGAGCTACGCGCCCGGCAACGACAGTGGCCGGAAGCGGTTAGCTTACCCTGCCGTCGATGGGATCCGGAGGTGCCGCCGCCCCGGCCCTCCGGATCGCCGCCGTTCGGTCAGGCTGCGAGCTCCGCCAGGGCCTTACGCCACGCGTTCTGGTCGCGGGCGACGCCGGGCAGGTTCATCTCCGCGAACCGGACGATGCCGTCCCGGTCAATGAGGAACGTGCCCCGGTTGCTGATGCCCTTCTCGTCATCGAAGACGCCGTACGCGGACGCCACGGCGCCGTGCGGCCAGAAGTCCGCGAGCAGCGGGAACAGGTACCCCTCGCGCTCGGCCCAGACCTTGTGCGAGAACACCGAGTCCACGCTGACCGCCAGCAACTGCACGCCGTCGTTGACGAAGTCGGACAGGTGGTCCCGCACTTCGCACAGCTCGCCCTGGCACACGCCGGTGAACGCGAGCGGGTAGAAGACGAGCAGTACGTTGCGCTGGCCACGGTACGCAGAGAGCCGGTGCTCCTGGTTGTTCTGGTCCTTCAGCGCGAAGTCGGGCGCCTCGGCGCCCACCTCGATCGGCATGCACGTTCCCCCAGTGGAATAGGTCGAAGACGACACATCGAGCATGCCACGCCCCCGGCGCCGCCTCAGCGGCGGCTGCGGGTGGCGCGCGGCGCGACCAGTCGGGCGCCGCTCCAGTCCCGGCCCGCGCTGATCGTGGAGGTCTGCTGCAGTCCGGCCGTCGGCGCGGACTCGGTGACCTCGCTCGGCTCGACATGCCCGTCGCGACCGGCCTTGGGCGTCAGGAGCCACACCACGCCGTGGTCGGCCAGCGGTGTGCGCGCCTCCACGAACAGGTCGACCAGGTCGCCGTCGCCCTCGCGGTACCACAGCAGGACCACGTCCACGACTTCGTCGGTGTCCTCGTCGACCAGCTCGCCGCAGCGTTCGATCAGGGCCTCGCGGAGATCCTCGTCGACGTCCTCGTCGTACCCCATTTCCATGACCACCATCCCCGGCTCGATGCCGAACCGGTCCGCCAGGCTCCGTATGCCGTCGGCGGCCTGACCAGCGGTCGCGCTCACTGCCCACTGCCTCCTCACCTCGGGGATTCCGCGCGGCGGACGGGTGTCGTCGGCCACAGCGGGATCGTTAGCGGGTAGTCCACACGCCCGACCGCATCGGCGCAAGTGGCACACCGTGACGAACGGAAAACTGCGGTCAGCGTGCCAGCAAGGCCCGGGCGCCGTGGCTGATCGCGTCCTCGCTCACCAGGACATGCCGGGCGGCGTTGCCGAGCGGGATGAAGGAGTCGACCGAGGCCACCCGGCGGGCCACGCCCACGTACCCGGCGTCGACCAGGGCCGCGATCACTCCCTCACCGACCCCACCGGCGCGTCTGGTCTCGTCCACCACGAGAACGCGCCCGGTGGCCGAGGCCTCCCGGATGATGTCGGCCGCCGGCAGCGGCGACAACCACCGCAGGTCCACCACCCGGGTACCGATGCCCTCGGCCGCGAGCCGGACGGCGACCCGCAGCGACATCCGTACGCCGTTGCCGAACGTGATGATCGTCAGATCCTCGGCGGAGCCGAGCCCGTAGACCCGGGCCCGGCCGACGGGTACGTGGGTCGCGCCCCATTGGTCCGGCGGTGCGTACGGCGCGAGCCACTCCGCGTCGCCGTCCACGTACAGGTCCCGGGTGTGGTAGAGCGCGATCGGTTCGAGGAACGCGCAGACACTGCCGTCGACCGCCGCGGCCGCGAGGCAGCTGCGCAGCATCCCGGCCGCGTCGTCGCCGCGCGACGGCAGGGCCACGACCAGACCCGGAATATCCCGGAGTACGGCGACCGCGTTGTCGTTGTGGAAGTGGCCGCCGAAGCCCTCCTGGTACGCCAGGCCGGCGATGCGTACGACGAGCGGGTTCCGGTACGCCCCGCGCGAGAAGAACTGCATCGTGGCCGCCTCGCCACGCAGCTGGTCCTCGGCGTTGTGCAGGTACGCCAGGTACTGGATCTCGGGCACCGGGAGCAGGCCGGCGAGCCCGGCACCCAGCGCCAGACCGAGGATCGAGGTCTCGTCCAGGAGGGTGTCGAACACCCGGCTCGCCCCGAACCGGTCGCGCAACCCCTTCGTCACCCCGTACACCCCGCCCTTGGCCGCCACGTCCTCGCCGAACAGCAGTACGCCCGGATCGGTGAGCAGCGCGTCGGTCAGGGTGGCGTTGATGCTCTGGGCCAGCGTGAGCGGGCCCGCGTCCTCGGGCAGCCGGCCCGCGAACGCGGTAGCCCGGGCGGCGGCCAGCGGCCCGGCGGCTCGGGAGGCCGCGTCGGTCACCGCGCGGGACACCCGTACCGGCCGGCGCGGTGCGAGGACCGCCACGACCTCGGCGGCGCTGACCAGCTTCGGCTCGCCGAGCACCTCCTCGGCGACCTTGCGCACCTGCCAGCCCACCTCGTCGTACCGGGCGAGCAGCGCCTCGGGCGTCGCCAGCGTGGCCTCGACCAGCAGCCGGGCCGTGGCGATGAGCGGGTCCCGGTCGAGGTCGCGGGCGATCTCCGCCGGGGTCCGGTACGCGACCTCGGCGTCGGCACCGGCGTGGCCCATCAGCCGCACCATGGACAGGTGCAGGACGGCCGGCCGGCGGTTGCGGCGCACCCAGCCGGCGGCCTCGGCAGCGGCCTCGTACGCCTCGACGAGATCACAGCCGTCGGCGGCGGCGTACCGCAGGCCGGGGCGGGACCGCAGCGCGGCGGCGACCCAGCCCTCGGGCGACCGTACGCTGATGCCCAGCCCGTTGTCCTCGCAGACGAACAGGATCGGCATCCGCAGTCCACTGTGGTCGCACCAGCCCGCGGTGTTGAACGCGGCGGTGGCCGCGGCGTGGTTGACCGAGGCGTCGCCGAACGAGCAGACCACGATGGCGTCGGTGGGCCACCGCGGCGGGTCGGCCGGGGCGCGCCGGAGGGCCGAAGGGCTCGGCCGGCCCGGTGCCGCCGCCGACCGCCGGTTGCGCTCGATGGCGAACGCGAGCCCGACGGCCCGCGGCAGGTGCGAGGCGATCGTCGAGGTCGTCGGGATGATGTTCAGGTCGTGGTTGCCGAAGACCTTGTGCCGGCCGCCCGCGATCGGCTCGTACGAGGACGCGACCGTGCCGCGCAGTACGTCCCGCACCGCGGCCACCTCGCGGACCTCGGCGGCCCGAGCGCAGTAGAAAGCGCCCGACCGGTAGTGCAGCAGCGCCGGGTCGGTGCCGCGTACGGCCGCCGCGACCGCCGCGTTCCCCTCGTGACC
Source organism: Micromonosporaceae bacterium (assembly GCA_016880465.1). GTDB lineage: Bacteria > Actinomycetota > Actinomycetes > Mycobacteriales > Micromonosporaceae > EFPC-2. Next base: position 3,132 of record JAEHDK010000280.1, on the reverse strand, counting down.
GGCCGAGCCGATCGTGTAGTAGCCCTCGCCGAAGCTGCGCAGCCAGCGGGCGGCCAGGTCGAGATGGCGGCTCGTCAGTTGGGCCTCGAACAGCTCGAGCGCCTGGTCGCCGGTGAGGCTGCCGCCGTCCCGAACGGGGAGGTGCGGCGCCACCGCGGGCCGCGTCGCCTCCGGTTGCGGCACGGTCAACCGGCCCACGACCGAACGGAACCGGTCATCCAGATCTTGAGGGGTGGTCACGCGAGACAGCATTACCGAATGCACGGCTCGGTCGCCAGCCGCAACCCCTGGTTGACGCCCAGTGTTGACAGCTCGACCTATGTCGATGTATATCCGGGCGCGTCGGCCGGGATCGCGGCGACCGGTCGCTGCGCGGCGATCCACGCGTCGATCCGCTCCCACCAGTCGTACAGCCAGGGCACCTGCGCCTCGCGCTCGCGCGGCACCTCGGGCGCCGGGACCCGCCACCAGCGGGCCCGGATCACCTGGTCGACCGGCAGGTCCCGCCACACGTCGCCCATCGTCATGAGATGGTCGAGCCCGGTGTGCGCCACGAACACGACGTCGGCCTCCGGGCACGCGTCGATCGCCGCGGTCGCGCCACCCGTACGCGGTGCCAGCAGGTGTTCCATGCCCCGCGCCCGCGCGGCCTCGGCGTGCTTGCGGGCCGCGACCAGCCGCTCGATCGCGCGGATCCGGCGGCGCGGCGTGAAGTTGCCGCCCTCGGGAAAGATCACCAAGGCGTCCCGCGGGCCCAGGCCGGCGGCGAGCCGCCGGATCTCCTCGATGACCAGCCCCGCACCGGCGCGGCGCGCGTGCACGAACGCGTGCGGCAGCCGGTTGATCACCACGTCCAGCCCCGGATCGAACTGCAACGCGGCCTTCATGACGATGCGCGGCCGCCGCCGGTACAGGCTGAGCAGCTGGTACACCAGCAGGAACGAGTCGCCGGGACCCGCGTGCCGGCTGAGCACCACGACCGGCCGGGTCAACCGCCGGGCCAGCTCGTCCGGCGTCGCCGGCGGCTCTTCGATCTCGACGCGCAGCCCGAACGCGCGGGTAGCCAGCGCGTACAGGCGGCTCAGGAACCAACGGACCAGCGCGTAGTGCCGGTCCTGGAACGGCTCGGTGGCGATGCGCCCGCCGAAGCCGCTCGACACCCAGAGCGCAAGACAGGCGACCAGCGCCGCCGACTCGAGCAGCAGCCAACCTACGGCGAGGCCGAGTACGCGAAGGCCGCGGCGCTGCCGGCGGGCCGGGACCGAGGTGAACAGCGCCACCAGGACCAGGACCGGCAGGCCGACGATCGCGGCCACGGTCAACACGAACACCAGCGGCGCCAGCACGAGCCGGCGTACGACGCGCGGCGGTAGCACGGGACTAGCCTCGCATCCACACGCCGCACGACGGGAGGGCCACCGTGGCGCAGTTCCTCACCTCAACGGTCAACGGCGTACCGGTGCCGGCCGACCCGGCCAACCGGTACGTCTCCGTCAACCCCGCCCGCCTGGACGACGTGGTGGCCGAGGTCGCGCTTGCCGGCGCGGACACGTTCGTCGCCGCCTGCCGGGCGGGTCGGGCGGCCCAGCGCGGCTGGGCCGCGGTACCCGCGCCGGTCCGCGGTCAGGTCATCGCGAACCTCGGCCAGCTCGTCCGGGCGAACATCGACACCCTGACCGCGCTGATCACCCGGGAGATCGGCAAGCCGATCGCCGAGGCCCGCGGCGAGGTCCAGGAGGTCATCGACACCTGCGACTTCTTCCTCGGCGAGGGGCGCCGGCTGTACGGGCAGACCGTGCCGAGCGAGATGCCGGACAAGCAGCTGTTCACGTTCCGGGTGCCGGTCGGCGTGCTGGCCGTGATCACGGCTGGCAACTTCCCCGTCGCGGTGCCCTCGTGGTACCTCGTACCCGCGCTGCTGTGCGGCAACGCCGTGGTCTGGAAGCCGGCCGAGTACGCGGCCGCCTCCGCCGCCGCGCTCGCGGCACTTGTCCGCGCGGCCGGCGTGCCGGCCGGCGTCTTCGATGTCGTCTACGCGGACGGCGAGGACACCTTCGCCGGCCTCGGCCAGGCACTGGGCGACGGGGTGCTCGACAAGGTCGGCTTCACCGGGTCGTCCGACGTGGGCGCCCGCATCGGCGAGCTGTGCGGGCGCTTCCTGCAGACCCCGTGCCTCGAGCTCGGCGGCAAGAACCCCATGGTGGTCACCCGGCACGCCGATCTCGACAACGCGGTCACCGGTGCCTTGTTCTCCGGGTACGGCACGGCCGGGCAGCGGTGCACCTCGCTGGGTACGGCCATCGTGCACGAGTCGGTGTACCCGGCATTCGTCGACCGGCTCGGCGCCGCGCTCGAGGCCGCCATCCTCGGCGACCCGACCCGTACGGATGTCCTCTATGGACCGTTGCTCGCCCCGCGCTTCGCCGACCGGTTCGAGGAGTACCTGGGCTGGGTCGGCGGGCACCACCGGGTCCTCGGCGGCGTCGGCCGGATCGGCCCGGGCAACCCGCGGGCCGGCTTCGTCGGCGATCCCGAGGCCGGGCTGTTCTACCACCCCACCCTCGTCGCCGGCGTACGCCCGGACGACCGGTTGTTCCGCACCGAGACGTTCGGCCCGATCGTCGGCGCGCTGCCGTACCGGGACCTGGCCGAGGCGATCGAGCTCGCGAACGCGCCCGGGTACGGGTTGTCGTCGTCGATCTACACCACCGATCCCGCCGAGGCGTTCGCGTTCCGGGCCGGCGTGTCGGCCGGGATGGTGTCGGTCAACAACTCGACCTCCGGCGCGGAGGCGCACCTGCCGTTCGGCGGCAACGGCCGGTCCGGCAACGGGTCCCGGCAGTGCGGCATCTGGGTGGTCGACCAGTTCACCCGGTGGCAGGCGATGAACTGGGACTACTCCGGCCGGTTGCAGCGCGCCCAGCTGGACACCCTGGCCGTCACGCCCGACCCGGACTTCCGACTCTGAAGCCGTACCGCCGGCCGCCGCCGCGGCGCTACCGTCGAGACCACCATGAATGTCGATGAGCCCCAGCGGGGCGGTACGGCGATCCTCGGCGCGGCCGCGGTGCGGCTGGCCGGGCGGGCGCTCGGCGTGCCACAGCTGCTCTCGCCGCGGCCGGCACCGGCCAG
>JAEHDK010000279.1 GCA_016880465.1 Micromonosporaceae bacterium | reverse complement strand
CTACCTGAGCAACAACATCATCGACCTCCAGCACCTCGACAGCGAGAAGGTGCGCATCGGCGAGCGCCTCGGCGGCGGGGTGGAGAGCTACTTCCTCAACATCAAGGGACCGGAGCTGCTCAACAAGTACGTCGGTGAGACCGAGCGGCACATCCGGCTGATCTTCCAGCGGGCCCGCGAAAAAGCATCCGAGGGTACGCCGGTGATCGTCTTCTTCGACGAGATGGACTCGGTCTTCCGGACCCGTGGCTCCGGCGTGTCCTCCGACGTCGAGAACACCATCGTGCCGCAGCTGCTCAGCGAGATCGACGGGGTCGAGGGCCTGGAGAACGTCATCGTGATCGGTGCCTCCAACCGCGAGGACATGATCGATCCGGCGATCCTGCGCCCGGGCCGGCTCGATGTGAAGATCAAGATCGAGCGGCCGGACGCCGAGGCGGCAAAGGACATCTTCTCGAAGTACATCCTGGAGAGCCTGCCGCTGCACGCGGACGACCTGACCGAGCACGGCGGTTCCACGCAGGCCTGCGTGGCCGCGATGATCCAGGCCGCGGTGCTGCGGATGTACTCGGAGACCGAGGAGAACCGGTTCCTTGAGGTGACGTACGCCAACGGGGACAAGGAGGTTCTCTACTTCAAGGACTTCAACTCGGGTGCGATGATCCAGAACATCGTCGACCGGGCGAAGAAGATGGCGATCAAGGAATTCCTCGCGACCGAGCGCAAGGGGCTGCGGCTGCAGCACCTGCTCGACGCCTGCGTCGACGAGTTCCGGGAGAACGAGGACCTGCCCAATACCACCAACCCCGACGACTGGGCGCGGATCTCGGGTAAGAAGGGTGAGCGAATCGTCTACATCCGTACGCTGGTCTCGGGCGGCAAGGGGACCGAGTCGGGTCGGTCGATCGACACGGTGACGAACACCGGTCAGTACCTATAAGTCGGGAACGCGTACGCTGACCTGGCTCGCCGTGCGGCCTACCAGGAGGCACCGCAATGATCAAGCGGCTTGTACGCCGTGCCGATGCGGTAGCGCCGCTGCGCGGCTGGCTCCTCGTAGCCGGCCTGTACGCGTACTCCGTGGGGTACACCCTGTACAAGTTCCGCCAGTGGGGTCCGGACGCGCGGTACTACCTGGCGTGGGCGTACCGGTACGGCGGGCTATCCCAGCAGGAGGCGGCGCGCCGGACGTACGACTTCCTCGGCGACTTCTCCTGGTTCCGCGACTTCTGCCGCGGCTCCGAGAACTGCTGGACGGACGACCTCACCAACGGGTACGACCCGCTGTTCCACGGTTTCGGCGGCGGCCTGGTGGCGCCCCGGGTGCTGTACCCGCTGCTGTCCGCGCCACTCGTGCGGCTGCTCGGCCCGAACGGCATGCTCGTCGTACCCGCCATCGCGTCCGCGGTGAGCGTCGTGCTCGTGGTGGTGCTGGCGAGCCGGCTCGTGGGCCGCCGGTGGGCGGTCCTGGCCGGGTTCGCGCTGCTGCTGCCTATCTCCATGGCGCGCTGGTCCACGTACGCCTACACCGAGGCGCTCACCATGACGCTGCTGCTGGCCTGCGTCGTGGTCCTACCGCTGGGCCGGCGTGCCAGCCGGCGCGACCTGGCACTGTTCGGGGTGTTCCTGTTCCTGTTCGCGTTCACCCGGCAGTTCCACCCGATCGTGGTGGCCGGCGTGACGGTGGCGTGGCTGGGGGCGGCGGTCTGGCCGGTCGATGGTGCTTCGGGTCTGGTGCGGCGCGTGCGCAATGAGTGGCTGCCGTTCCTCTGTGTCGCGGTCGGAGTGACGCTGCTGACCGCGTTCGTCCAGTCGTTCATGTCGCAGAGCTACTCGCTGCTCGACTGGTTCCTCAAGGAGAGCGGCGCCAAGACGGTGAGCGGCATTCCGGCCGCGATACCGCGAGTGCTCTCGAAGCTCGTCCGGGCCGAGGGTTTCTGGATCAGCGGCGACTTCGCGCTGACCGTCCTGCTGCTGCTGGCCGCCTTCGGCATGCTGCGCTGGCTGCGGACACCGCTGGCTCAGCTGACCTTCGGGATGGTGCTCGGCACGGTGGTACTCAACGTGCTCAATGCCCAGCCGTCGAACTTCCGGTACTACTCGAACGTGATGCCACTGCTGGCCATCCTGGCGACCGCGGTGGTGGCCGACCTCGTAGGCCTTCGCCCGCCGGCCTTCACGTCAGGCCCGCCGGCGGAAGGTGCAGCGGCGGAGGTTGAGCCAGCCAAGGCTGGGGTGGCGGACGTTTACCCGCGGGAGGCCACGGGGGATAACGGGTACCGCACGGTGCGGCACCCCGTGCCGGGGGAGGCGCGTGCGCGGGACCCGGTCCGCATCGCGGACATCTCGACCCCGTAGGTTTCTTCACTGCATGGCTGGCAAACGGAGGATGGACGCGTGCGCATCGGCGTGATCAACAATTTCTTCCCGCCCCGGGTCGGTGGCAGTGCCCACCTGTCCGACTCGCTCGCCCGCGGCTACGTCGAGGCGGGGCACGACGTCCTCGTGCTGACGGCGGCGTACCGGGACGCGCCGACCGAGGAGGTCCGGCACGGGTACCGCATCGTACGGCTCCCGTCCTGGACGCTGCCCAAGACGCCGCTGTCAGTGAACTTCGATATCGGGTTCACGCTGCGTCCAGGGTTCGGCCGGCAGGTCGCCCGGATCCTCGACGAGTTCCAGCCGGACGTGCTACACCAGCACGGGCAGTTCTTCGACCTCACCTGGGCCAGCGGGCTGTACGCCCGGCGGCGCGGTATCCCCACGCTGCTGACCGTCCACACCCGACTCGAGGACCCGAAACCGCTGACCCACCGCGTGTTCCGCGCACTCGACGCGCTGCTCGTCGCGCCGATCCTCCGCCGGTACCGGCCCCACTTCGTGGTGACCGACACGCTCATGCAGGAGTACATCGACGCGCGGTACCAGGCCGCCGTGCGCGGGGCCACGTACATCCCGGTCGGCGTGGACCCGGACTGGCAGTTGGGCGGCGACGCCGAGCGGGTACGTAGCGAGCACGGGCTCGGCGACCGGCCGATCATCGTCTCGATCGGCCACGTGATCGCGGTACGCGACCGGCTGCGGCTGGTCCGCGCGCTACCGCACGTACTCGAGAAGTACCCCGACCTCGCGGTGCTGATCGTCGGCGGGGTGTACTACGACGCGTTCAAGTCGCTCGCTGCTGAGCTGGGCGTCGAGCACACGGTGCACGTCGTCGGACGCGTCGACCGCGAACAGGTCCGCGACTACCTCGCGGCGGCCGCGTGTGAGGTGCACGACCTGAACGCGTGGGGCCTCGGTACCGCGAGCCTGGAGAGCATGGCGGCCGGGTGCCCGGTCGTTGCGGCGCTCCGCCCGGACAACTACCCCGGCATCCAGGTGCGCGACCGCACCCACCTGTACCTCGTACCGCCGCCCGCGGACGCGTCGCCGGACGAGCGCGAGCTCGCCGACGCGATCACCGAGGTGCTCGCCGACCCGCTGCGGGCCCGGGAGACGGTCGGCCTGGCCGGCCGCCAGTTCATCCTCGACCACCTGACTATCGACTCGGTCCTGCATCGCCACCTGGCCGTCCTGAACGACCTCGGCGGGACCGGACCGGAGACCCCGGGTCAGCCGACCCGGAGTTAGCGGACCACCTGCGCGATCACCCGGTGCGCTGGCAGGATCGACTCCCGCTCGTCCTTGGCGTCGCCCAGCCCCGCCACGATATCGACGAAGTGGTCGAGCTGCGCCGCGAGCGGCTCCTGGGCGGACACCAGCTCCGGGATCTCGATGATGGTCTGTTGCCGGTACCCGCGCCCGTCGTGGGTCGGCGAGTCGTGGGCCACGTGCCGGTACACCGTCACGTCGCGGCGGAGCAGGTCGACCTCGATCGTCCGATCCAACTCGGTCACCGAGATGGTACGGATCTTCCGCTGGCCGATCCGGCTCGCGGACGCCGACGCCACTGCTCCGGACGCGAATACCATCAGCGCCTCGGCCACGTCCTCCCCGCCGTTGACCGACGACGCGTGGAAGTGCCCCAGACCGGACCGCACCGCCACCGGCTCGTCGGCGACCAGCCGGAGACAGCCGTCCACGTCGTGGATCAGCAGGTCCCAGGCGACGCCGGTACGGATGCGGCCCGCGTACGGGGAGTGCCGGACCGCGGTGACATGGACCGGCTGCTCGATCATCTGCCGTACGGTGAGGATGGCCGGGTTGAACCGCTCGACGAACCCGCACATGAGCGGGGTCTGCCGCGCCTCGGCGAGCGCCACCAGCTCCTCGGTGTCCGCCAGTTCGCCGCTCACCGGTTTCTCCACGAGAACCGGGATGTCGGAGCTGAGCGCGGCCCGGACAAGTGGCGCATGCGCCTCGGTCGGCGAGGCCACGACCAGCGCGTCGAGGTCGGCGACCCCGGCCAGCTCGGGGTGCCAGACGGTGCCGTACCGCTCGGCGACCCGGGTACCCGCCTCCTGGTCCGGGTCGACGATCCGGACGAGCTCACACCGCAGCGACTGGGCGATGACGCGGGCGTGGTATGAGCCCATGACGCCCGCCCCGACGACGGCCATGCGCAGGCGCGAACCGGTGGAGCTCATGCCTTCATCACCTCCCGCACGGTCGTGATGATCGTGTCGAGGTCGCCCGCCGACAGGTACTGGTGGACCGGCAGCGAGGCGCATCGCTCGGCCACCCGGTGCGCGGTGGGCACCGGCTCGACGGCGATCCGTGGATGATCCCGGTAGCAGTCGTAGTCGAACGCTACGCGAGGGTAGTACACGCCGCACCCCACCTCGCGTTCCGTCATCCGGGCCACAAACTCGGTACGGTCGACCGGGGACTCGTCGGTCAGCAGGATCGTGTACTGGTGCCACACATGCTCGCGGCCCGGCATGACGCGAGGCGTACGCAGCCCCGGCACGCCGGACAGGCCCTCGGTCAGCCGCTCCGCGTGCTGCTGGCGGGCGGCCAGGATGCCCGGGTACTCGGCGATCTGCGGGATCGCCAGTGCGGCCTGCAGGTCGGTAAGGCGGTAGTTGTGCCCCGCCAGCTCGTACTGGTACCGCTCGCGCATGCCTTGGTTCCGCAGCACCCGCAGCCGGTCGGCCAGCGCCTCGTCATCGGTGGTGAGCACGCCGCCCTCGCCCGTCGTCAGGTTCTTGGTGCCGTACATCGAGAAGCAGCCGAGCCCGAAGGTACCGGCGCCGCGCCCGTCGACCGTCGCACCATGGGCCTGCGCGGCGTCCTCCACCAGGTGCAGCCCGTGCCGGCGGGTCACCTCGGCGATGCGGGGGAGGTCGGCACACTGACCGTAGAGGTGCACCGGCATGACAGCGGCGGTCCGCGCGGTCACGGCCGGGTCGAGGGCGCCCGCGTCAAGGCAGAAGTCGTCCTCGGTGATGTCGACGAACCGGACCGTCGCACCCGCCTCGAGGATCGCGTTCAGCGTCGCGACGAACGTGAACGGGCTGGTGATCACCTCGTCACCCGGGCCAACCTCGAGCACCTGCAGCGCGGCTACCAGCGCGGTCGTGCCGTTGTTCACGGCCACCGCGTGGCGGGCGCCCACCAGCTGCGCGAACTCCCGTTCGAAGCGGGCCACCATCGGGCCCTGGGCGATCATGCCGGAACGGATGACCTCGAGGACGAGGCGTTCCGCCTCCGGACCGAGTCGGACGGTCGAAATCGGGATCACAGCACGCCCTTACCGGAGAAGTCGTGTCGAGCGCTTGGCACGCTATCAGGCCGAAGACGGCCGGGCAGGTCGGACGTCGGCCGTATGCTAGCCTCGCTAGGCTCAGGCGGCCGACGGCAACGGGAGGGTGGGTGCGGATGGCACGGGTGCGGCCATGACGGCGGAGATCGACGCGATCGACAGCCAGGCCACCCCGACGCCGCAACCCGCCCGCACCTGGCAGCGGCGGGTGCTCAGCGCCACTCGCGTGCTCTTCACATTGGCGATCGTCGCGGCCATCGCGTACGCCACCGCGACCCAGTGGCGTGCGGTCAAGCAGTACTTCTTCAGCTTGGCCTGGGAGTCGGTCGCGCTCTCGCTCGTCATGGTGCTCGTCGGCCTGGCCGCGGCGACCTTCGGCTGGCGCGCCGCGCTCGCCGACGTCGGGCACCGCGTCTCGGTGCGCACCGCGGGGCACGTGTACCTCGTCGGGCTGTTCGCCAAGTACCTGCCCGGCAGCGTCTGGGCATTCGTCCTGCAGATGGAGTTGGGCCGGCGGGAGAACCTGCCGCGCTCCCGCGCGTTCCTCGCCTCGATCGTGCTGACGGGCATCGGTACCACCGTCGCCCTGTGCCTCGGGGTGTTCGGCCTGTCGGCCCTGCGCGACGTCGGTGGCGGCGTGAAGGTCCTGCTCCTGATTCTCGTCCCGGTCTCGATCGTCTGCGCGCACCCCCGGGTCCTGACCTGGCTCGTGCAGAGGTTCCTGGCGATCGTGCGCCGGCCGCCGCTGGAAACGCCGATCACCTGGCGGGGCGTCGGCGCGGTGGCGTTCTGGAGCCTGATTTCCTGGATCGCCCTCGGTATCCACCTCTGGCTCCTCGCCAACTCCGAGGCAGCGCCCGGGTTCGGTGGGGTGTTCCGCTGCATCGGCGCCATCGCGCTCGGCATGACGGCCGGGTTCTTCGCCTTCCTCGCCCCGTCCGGCCTCGGCGTCCGGGAGGCGATCATCGTCGCGGCGCTCCTGCCGTACCTGCCGGGCAGTGTCGCACTCAGCATGGCGCTCGCGTCCAGGATGCTGTTCGTCATCGCCGACCTGGTCGCGGGCGGCATCGCCCTGCTGTCCCTGCTGCGCTCGCGCCGGAGAGCCGCCGTCGCGGCCTAGCTGGCTCGCCTTGGCTCGCCTGCCGGTTACGTCATCGTTACGGTTACCAGGCGGGTAAACTCGCGCAGCAGATCGTAGCCGTCCCACACGGGTGCGAACGCCAGGGCCTGGCCGACCGGGACGAACCGGTCCACTCCACGGCCGCCCAGCGCACGGGCGAACTCGACCAGCGCCGCCCGGTCGAAACCGTAGTGCGTGATCGTCTGGTCGCGGCGTTCGAGCAACGGGACAAGGTCCGTCAGTCGGTCGATCCGCGCGTACGCGAACGTGCCCGTACCGAGCCAGTGCTGCGGCACCGCCTCCGGCCGGGCCAGCTCGATGGCTGCCACCGCGTTGCCGACGAACCGGACCCGGGTTGCGTCGCCCTCGGCGGCCAGACCGTACGCCGAAACCTGCTTCTGAACGGCCATCGACGCGTCCACGGCCGGCGCCCGGGTCGCGACGACGGCCGCGATCTCGGCGATCAGCTCGTCCTGGGCCGGATCGACGACCTCGGCCGGACCGACCCAGAACAGCCCGCGCGGCGACGCGCAGGCCGCCTGGTCGAACCAGTACACGTCGTTGTACAGGCCCTCCGCGACGGCCCGCCGTGCCGCCGCCGGTGCGTCCCGCCAGGCCGCCGCGGAGAGCACGGAGTACGAGGACCGGTCCGGGAACGTGAGATCGCGAGCGGCCGGCCGCAGCGGGTACGTCCGCAGGCGCTGGACCGAGTCGTCCCCGCCCCAGACCACCCGTAGGTCGCAGGCTGCCGAGAGCGCCGTCGTGACGGCGTCGTCGCGGCCGTACGTGACCATGCGCTGCGTGTCCCGTACCGCCGGGTGGGCGTCGGCCAGTGTGGCGTTCAGCGCGTCCAGGACGGCCTCGGCGGCCCCGGCCGACCGGGCGGAGATCCGTACCATGTTGCGGTTGCCCGCGAGTGCGGCGAGCGCCCACGAGTAGACGAAGATCGTGTCGACGTTGGCCGGGGGTACGTGGAAGATCAGGCCCTGCGGGAACCGGAGCGCGCCGGGCTGCTCGGCGACCGACGCGACCGCCTTGGCGATCTCGCCCCGGCGCAGGAAGAAGCCCAGTGAGCCCAGCTCCGGCCACCGGCGCGCCAAGGCCGGTGCGAGCAGGCGCCGGCCGAAGGCAACCAGGAACTCCGCGATCCGCTCGTCACCGACGACGAGGGCGCCGCCGGTCGGCTCCCCGGCGAGGTCGGCCAGCAGGCGAAGGGTGTCGGTGTCGGCGCCGGCCGGGAACCGGAGCGCGAGGCTCATCGGGCCGCCCCCGTGAACGTGTCGCTGCACCCGCGCGCCTCCGCGCGCGGCAGCCGGCCGAGGATCGCGAACCGCTTCCCCGGCCAGTCGCCGTCGTCGATCCCGTACACGACGCCGAGATCCTCGGTCAACAGCACATGGCCGGGGTACGACCGGGGCAGCGTGCTCACGACCTCGACCACGCCGGGCGTCCCGATCGGTGCCTCCGCCCAGGTCTGCGGGTCCCGCACGATGACGTCGGCGAAGTCGGGGCAGTACAGCGAGCCGCCCGAGGGCCCCTCGAGGTAGACCGTGCCGATCTGCTCGACCATCCCGTAGAAGTTGTGGCTGCGGACCAGGCCGGTGTCGGTCGCGAGCCGGCGGCGGAACTCGGCGTTGTCGACCGCCTGGTCCGCGAGCCTCTTCCAACCGCCGGAGTGTACGAGGATGCCGTTGGACAGGTCGAGGCTCTCGGTGCGGGCCAGCTCGTACAGGTAGAGCCACACCATGTAGGTGAACCCGAAGATGAGAAACGGGCGGTCGCCGTGACGGGCGAGGAACTCCTTGACCGCAGCCGGGTCCGGGCGCTCCTGCTCGTCGAGCGCGAACGCGTGGTCGCGGCCGAAGTTCATCATGCCGAGGACGCCGGCACCGCGCGCCGAGAACGACGCCCGGTTCTTAAACAGGGCGCGGGTGTCGACGAGCAGCATCGGGATCCGCCGCGGCCCGGTGACGGTGCGGATCGTGGCCGACAGCATGCGCTGCTGGGTGCCGGCTGCCTCCTTGTCGAGGTAGATCCGGCTCACGTCACCGGTGGTGCCACTCGACGTGAGCACCTTGAAGACCTCGTCCTCGGCGATGCTGCGCAGCGTGTGGTGCTTGAACATCCGCACCGGCAGCCAGGGCAGGTCGGCCACCGCGGCGTACCCGCGGCCAGCCGGATGGTCGAGCGCATCGAGCAGGCGGCGGTACTCGGTGCTGTGTTCGCGGTGGTGCCCGGTCAGCGCCACGAGCTCCGGCAGCAGCGCCTTCTCCCGGGCGGCCTGGTCGAGCGAGAACATGCCTTCGATCATATGGTGGCCGCCGCGGACCGAGGCACGTCGGTGATCATGCGGCGGACGCCTCGAGGGCCCGGTAGTCGACCTTGCCGCTCGGCAGGAGCGGCAACGCCTCGATCGCGCGCGTCTCGACGGCCGAACGGTGCACCCGCAGCTGCGCCGCGACCAGTCCGGCAAGGTTCTCCGGTGCGGCCCCCTCGCACCACACCACCACCCGTTCGCCGGCGGGTGTGGCTGCCAGCGGACCGCTCACGAGGCCGGTGTCCCGGGCGATGCGCTCGATGTCGTCGAGGTTCACCCGGATGCCGAAGACCTTCCCGATCCGCTTGAGGCGGCCGGTAATCCAGGCGTACCCGTCCTCGTCGAGGTAACCCAGGTCGCCGGTGTGCAGCACCCCGCCCTGGTCATCGCCGCGGCTCAGGTCGGCGGCGGACTCGGCGTACCCGAGCATGACGTTCGGGCCGCGGTAGACGATCTCGCCGGTGACGTGCGGTACGCGCGTCTCCACGCCGTCGCCGGGCAGCACCGAGAGCCTGCCGCCGGGCAGGGCCGGCCCGACCGAGCCCAGCTTCTCCGGTAGCCGCTCGGCCGGCAGCGTGGTCATGCGGGGTGCGGCCTCGGTCGTACCCCACATCACGAAGAGCCGGCCGCCCGCGGCGGTGACCAGCTCGTGGTACCGCTCGATCAGCTCGGGGCGGAGCCGGCCGCCGGCCTGGGTGAGCGTGCGCAGCGACGGATGCTTCGCGGGGGACCACCGGATGCGGGCGAGCATCTCGTAGTTGTACGGCACGCCGGCCAGCGACGTGCCGCCGTACCGGTCGACGGCCTGCCAGAACTCGCGGGCGAGTACGCCGCCGTCCACGATCACGACGGTGGCACCGGCGTGCACGTGGCTGTTCAGCACCGACATGCCGTAGCTGTAGAACAGCGGCAGGCTGGTGGGCGCCACCTCGGCGGCATCGATGTCCAGGGCCGCCGCGATCGCGCGGGCGTTGTCGAGGACGGCCGTACGGGACAGCCGCACGAGCCTCGGGCTGCCGGTCGAGCCGGACGTCGCGAGCAGCACCGCGAGATCCGGGTGCGGGGCGTGGTCGGGCGCGGTCTCGTGGACCCAGGCCGGCCCGAGGGCGGGCAGCTCGACGCGCCGGTACCCCTTCGGCAGCTCACCCGGGTCGGCCCCGGCGCCGCCCTCGGCGAGGCCCACCACCGCGGCGGGTGCGTACCGCTCGACGAGGTCCGCGAGCGTCGCGGTACGCAGGGCCGGGTCCAGCAGAGCCACCGGCCGGCCGGCCTCGACCGCGCCGAGGTAGCGCAGCGCCGAGTCCAGGGTGATCCCGACCCGGGCGAAGACCACGCCCATGGGCAGTCCGGCGTACGCGTCCGCCACCGCGCCCAGGGCCGCCCGTAGCTCGGCTCCGGCGAGCGTACGGCCCCTCGCCGCGTCGATGAGCCGGGCGCCGTCGTGGACGAGCCGGGCGCCGCCGGGTGCCGGTCCGGTCATGTACCCAGTCCGCCGTCGACCCCGAGCACCTGGCCCGTGACGAAGGCGGCTTCGTCGCTGACGAGGAACCTGATCGCAGCCGCAACCTCGGCGGCGGTACCGAGCCGGCCCAGCGGCGTACCCGCCACCGTGCGGTCGAGGACCTGCTGTGGCAGGTGGGCGACGAGGTCGGTGGCGATGACGCCGGGCGCCACGGCGTTGACCCGGATCCCGCGCGCGCCGAGCTCCTTGGCGGCCGAGCGGGCTATCGCCGTGACCGCGGCCTTCGACGCGGCGTACGCGCTCTGGCCGGGGCTGCCGTGCTCGCCGACGATCGAGGACAGGACGACGATCGCCCCGGCCCTCCGGCGAGTCATCACCCGGGCGGCGGCCTGCACGGTCAGCAGCGTGCCGGCGACGTTGGTGCTGAGGAGGCGTTGGATGTGCTCCTCGCGCAGCATCCCGATCAGCCCGTCCTCGAGCACCCCGGCGTTTGCCACCAGGGCGTCGATGCGGCCGTACGCCTGGGCGATGTCCTTGAAGACCTGAGCCACCTGACCGGCGTCGGTGACGTCGAGGGCGTACCCGCCGGCCGGCCCGCCGAACCGAGCGGCGAGGTCCTCGGCGACCCGCTGGGCGGTCTTGCCGTCCCGGCCGGTGACGACGACCTGCGCGCCGGCCGCAGCCAGCGCCTCGGCCGTGGCGAGCCCGATACCCCGGGTACCCCCGGTTACCACGGCGACGCGGCCCGCCAGATCAGTCACTGACGCCCAGGCCCCGGAGCATGTCGACGGCCACCTTGAAGCTGCTCATGTCGATGACCTGTTCCGTGTCGAGCTGCACGCCGAACTCGTCCTCGATGGCCGCCACGAGCGACATGTGACCAAGTGAGTCCCACGCCTCGAGGTCGCGGTACTTCAGCTCTTCGACGTGGACGTCTTCGCCGAGTTCGAGGGTCTCGACGAAGACCCGGCGCAGCCGGTCGTTGACGGACATGCTCACTCTTCTCCGATCGCTGGTTCGGTCGCGGGGTCCGGGTCGGTCTTGGTCCAGGCCACGAGCCGCTCGCCGAGCTCGGCCGGCAGGTCGAGCGGCAACTCGCCCCGGCCGGCCAGGTACGCGGCGACGGCGGCCACCGTCGCCTCGTCACAGCCGAGCCGGCGCAGCCCGACCTCGTTCACGCCGACCGCGCGGGCCGGGTTGCCGACCGCGATCGTGAACGGCGGCACGTCGCGCCGGACCGCGGCACCCATGCCGACCATGGCCCCCGGACCGATGCGGGCGTGCTGGTGCACGACCGTACCCAGGCCGAGGTTCGCCCAGCTGCCGACGCGTACGTGGCCGGCGAGCTGGACCGCCGAGGCGAGGACGACGCCGGCGTCCACTGCCGTGTCGTGGCCGAGGTGGCTGCGGCCCATCAGATAGCAGTCGTCGCCCAGCCGGGTGGGCTCGTGGACCCCCTGGTTGATCGTGACGAACTCGCGGATCCGGGAGCGGTGGCCAAGGACGACCCCGGCCCCGGCGGGCGCGGCGTCTCCGACGTCCGCGGCCGTTGTCCAGCTGGCCGGGTGTGGCGCGGCCAGGTACTCTGCGGGGCCGCCGATGCAGACGTGCGGGCCGATCCAGTTCCCGTCGCCGACTCGGGTCGGGCCGCATATCACGGTGTACGGTCCGACGACGTTGCCGTCGCCCAACTCGACCCCGGCGCCGACAATCGCGGTGGGATGGATGTGATTGGCCATACTTGTCCGCTCTACGACATTCGCCCTCGGGCACGCCAGCAGGTCCGGGCGCCGGGCGGTCAGCTTACCTGACCGGCGATGACGCGGGCCCAACGGCGCAGGCTATGGGCTCCCGCGCGTACTACGCTCGCGACATGAGCGTGTGGAGCGAAGCGAAGGCTGTGGCATGAGCGTACGGCGGGTGATGGGTACCGAAGTCGAGTACGGCATCTCGGTGCCCGGTCAGCCGGGCGCGAATCCCATGGTCACCTCGTCCCAGGTGGTCAACGCGTACGGCGCCCGCCCGGAGCTCACCCGGGGCGGTCGGGCGCGGTGGGACTACGAGGAGGAGTCGCCGCTGCGCGACGCGCGTGGGTTCACCTACTCCGGCGCGGTGTACGACCCGGCCGAGGCGCTCGCCGACGAGGATCTCGGCCTGGCGAACGTCATCCTCACCAACGGCGCCCGGCTGTACGTCGACCACGCCCATCCGGAGTACTCGACGCCCGAGGTGACCAACCCGCGGGATCTCGTGCGGTGGGACAAGGCGGGGGAGATGGTGATGGCCGAGGCGTCCCGCCGGGCCGCCACGATCCCCGGCAGCCAGCCGATCCACCTCTACAAGAACAACACCGACAACAAGGGTGCCAGCTACGG